>RECZ01000043.1 GCA_007693765.1 Phycisphaerales bacterium
TCCCCCCGCACACCCCCGGATCCCCCCCGGATCATCCGCCCACCCCAATGACACGACGCGAACCCAAGAACGCCTCCCGCATCGCGGGCCTCGCCTTCCGCGTCGCATTGGGGCTGGCGATGATCGCCGCGGCGGGCGGCGTCGCGTACGTGCTTTTCATCACCAAGCCCGTTCCCACGCGCATCCCGCTCGACGAGGGCGTCGGGCGCAGCGTGCGCATCATGGAGGCCCGGGCCGTCGAGGTCGAGCGCGAGTGGCGCGGCTTCGGGGTGGCTCGGCCGTTGCGCGTCGCCGACGTCGCGGCCGATGTCGCCGGCGCCGTCATCGAGCGCCCCGCCCGCATCGAGGCCGGCGTCCGCGTCGGCAGGGGCGAGCTCATCGTCGCCCTCGACCCCGTCGACCACCAGCAGCAACTCGCGCGGGCCGAGGACATGATCCGCGCCCTCGAGGCCGAACTCGCCTCGCTGAGCATCGAGGAGCGATCCATCACCGAGTCGCTCGAGCTCTCCCAGCGCGAGACCGAACTCGTCGGCAACGAACTGGCCCGTCTCCGCGACGCCCAGGCCCGCGGCGCCGTCAACCCGGCCGAGATCGACCGCCTCGAACGCGAGCACTCCCGCGTCCGCCGCGACGAACGCCAATGGGCCGAGCGTCTCGAGCAGATCCCCCAACGCCGCGCCCGCAACGAGGCGCAGATCGGCGTCGAGCGCGCCGGCGCCGCCATCGCCCGGCACAACCTCACGCGTTCGCGCATCGTCGCGCCCTTCGAGGGCGTGCTGCAGAGCGTGCACGTGCGCGAGGGCGAGCGCGTGAGCGTCGGCGACCGCGTGGCCCGCGTGCTCGACATCCGCCGCATGGAGGTGCCGCTCCGCGTCCCCGTCTCCGCCGGCGCCTTCCTGCGCGAAGGGGACGAGGCCGTCCTCCGCGCCGACGGCCCCGTCTTCGCCGAGTGGGTGGGGCGCATCGTGCGCATCTCCCCCGAGGCCGACGAGCGCACCCGCACCGTCACCGTCTTCATCGAGATCGAGCAGGACCCCATGCGCCGCTCGATCGAGTCGCCGCTCCTGACGCCCGGGCGCTTCGTCACCGGCGTCGTGCGCACGCCCGACCACACGCCGCGGATCGTCGTGCCTCGTCTGGCGCTCGACGGCGACCGCGTCTACGTCGAGGACGACACCGGGCGCGTGGCCCTGCGCAGCGTCCGCGTGCTGCACACCATCGACCGCGCCCTGCCCGACGTCGACCCGCGCGAGACGCAGTGGGCGGTCATCGGCTCGGGCCTGCGCGAGGGCGACCGCGTCATCGTCTCCAACCTCGATGAGCTCGAGGTCGGCATGCGCGTCGCCGCCGCGGAGGCCGCCGCGTCGGAGCGCGCCCCGTGAGCCTCTCCTCCTTCGGCGTCCACCGGCCCGTCGTCGCCAACCTGGTGATGCTCGTCATCATCGGGGCCGGGATCATCTTCGGCCTCAACCTGCGCCGCGAGTTCTTCCCCGAGACGCGCCCCAACGAGGTCATCATCACCGCGCCCTACCCCGGGGCGGCGCCCGACGAGATCGAATCCTCTCTCGCCATCAAGATCGAGGACCGCATCGCCGACCTCCGCGGCGTCAAGGAGATCAACACCACCGTCTCCGAGGGCGTCGCCTCCATCCGCGTCGAGTTCGTCTCCGGCACGGACATCAACATCGCCGTCGCCCGCGTCAAACGCGAGATCGACGCCCTGCAGGACCTCCCCGAGCGCGCCGAGCGCATCACCGTCGCCGAGTTCGAGCCCAACATCCCCGTCGTCATGCTCACGCTCGTGGGCGAGTCCGACGAGGCCGTCATGAAGCGCATCATCCGCCAGATGCGCGAGGACCTCCGCGTCCTCCCCGGCATGGGCGACGTCTTCGTCTCCGGCGTGCGCACCGACGAGATCAGCGTCGAGGTGCGCGAGAGCGCCATGCTCGAGCACGCCGTCAGCCTGCCGCACATCGCGCAGCGCATCCGCGAGGGCATGGCCGAGCTCCCCGGCGGCGCCGTGCGCGCGCCGGGCGGCAACGTCGCTGTGCGCACCGTCGGCGCGCAGGAGCGGGCCGACGAGGTCCGCTCCATCGTCGTGCGCTCCGACGAGGGGGGGCGCCCGCTGCTCGTCGGCGAGATCGCGGAGGTCACCGAGGGCTTCGTCGACGCCGACATCTTCACCCGCCTCAACAACCGGCCCGCCGTCTCCCTCACCGCCTACGCCGTCGGCGATCAGGACGTCGTCGAGATGGCCGAGATGGTCAAGGCCTACGCCGCCGGGCGCATGCGCCAGTCCATCGAGCCCACGCTCCGCGAACGCATCGCCCTCCTCACCGGCGCCGCCGAACGCGGCGAGCCCCCGCCCCGCATCGCCGCCTACGAACTCGGCCTCTCCCGCGAGGCCATCGCCGAGGGCGACCTCGTCACCCACAGCGACATCGCCCGCTTCGTCAGCCAGCGCCTCGAACTGCTCAGCCGCAACGCCCTGTGGGGCGGCATGCTCGTGTTCATCGTGCTGTTGTTGCTGCTGGCGCCGATGGTCGCGATCTGGGTGACGGTCGGGCTCGTCATCTCCATCCTCGGCACGCTCGCGGTCATGCACTTCGCGGGCATCACCCTCAACCTGCTCACGATGTTCGGCCTCATCGTCGTGCTGGGCCTGCTGGTGGACGACGCCATCGTCGTCGCCGAGAACATCGCGGCCCGACACGAGGCCGGCGACCCGCCCATCAAGGCCGCCATCGCTGGCGCGACGCAGGTCGAGTGGCCCGTCATCGCCACCGTGCTCACCACCATCTGCGCCTTCCTGCCCCTCCGCCTCATCGACGGCCGCATCGGCGACCTCATGGGCTCGCTCCCGTTGGTG
This sequence comes from Phycisphaerales bacterium, assembly GCA_007693765.1. GTDB lineage: Bacteria > Planctomycetota > Phycisphaerae > Phycisphaerales > UBA1924 > RECZ01. The sequence goes on from RECZ01000043.1 coordinate 2,870, forward strand.
GTGGTGTGCGCGCTCTCCGTCTCGCTGGTTGAGTGCCTCCTGATCCTCCCCAGCCACATGGGCCACTCGCTGCAGGTCGCCGACCGCCGCCGCGCAACCGGCGGGCGCCTGCGCCGCACGCTCCGCCGCATCGACCGCGCCCGCGAGGGCGTTTTCCAGAACGTGCTCGTCCCCTTCTACACGCGCCTGCTCCACCTCTGCCTCCGCCACCGCTACCTCTCGCTCTGCGTCGCGGTGGCGACGCTCATCGTCTCCGTCGGCATGGTCACGGGTGGGCGCGCGCCCTTCGTGTTCCTCGTCTCCGCCGACAGTGAGACCGTCATCGCCGAACTCCGCATGCCCATCGGCACGCCCATCGGCGAGACCGACAAAGTCATCCGCAGGCTCGAGGCCGCCACGCTGGCGCTGGACGAGGTCGACACCGTCTTCACGCTCGTCGGCGCCGTGAGCGACATCGAGGGCGCCGGCGCCGTCTCGCAGAGCCACCTCGCCCAGCTCTTCATCGAGCTCAAGCCCGTCGAGCAGCGCGACCGCCGCAGCGACGAGGTCATCGTCGCGATCCAGCAAAGCGTGGGCGACCTCCCCGGCGTGCGCAGCCTCCGCTTCAGCGAGCTCCAGGGCGGCCCCGGCGGCACCGACGTCACCCTCACCGTCGTCAGCGACCGCCCCGCCCTCATCGCCCCCGTCGTGCGCACGGTCAAGGAGGAGCTCTCCGAGTTCGACGGCGTCTTCGGCGTCGCCGACGACGCCGACTCCGGCCAGCGTGAACTCCGCATCACCCTCCGCGACGGCGCCGCCGAACTCGGCTTCACCACCGAGAGCCTCGCCATGCAGGTCCGCGCCGCCGTCTTCGGCCTCGAGGCCTACACCTTCGCCGGCGACCGCGAAGACGTCGACGTCCGCGTCATGCGCGGCCGCGACGCCCGCCGCAGCCTCAACGCCATCGAGACCATGTGGGTCTTCACCCCCGACGCCCGCCCCGTCCCCCTCGGCGAGATCGCGCGCATCGAGGAGGCCGAGTCCTACGCCACCATCCGCCGCCTCGACCGCGTCCGCGCCGTCACCGTCAACGCCGACGTCGACGACGCCCGCGCCAACACCGAGACCGTCATGCGCGAACTCGCGCCCACACTCCGCGACATCGAACGCGCCAACCCCGGCGTCCGCATCCTCCAGCGCGGCCGCCAGCAGGACATGGCCGACTCCTTCCGCACCCTCCCCCTGGGCATGCTCGCCGCCGTGGGCATGATCTACGTCATCCTCGCGTGGCTCTTCTCGAGCTTCCTCCAGCCGCTCATCGTGCTCTGCGCCGTGCCCTTCGCCGTCATCGGCGCCGTGTGGGGCCACCTGCTGCTGGGCTTCGAGATCACGATCCTCTCGCTCATCGGCTTCGTCGCCCTCACCGGCATCGTGGTGAACGACTCGCTGGTGCTCATGAAGTTCTACAACGACCAGCGCGCCAAGGGCGTGCCCATCTACGACGCCCTCATCAACAGCGGCCGCGCCCGACTCCGCGCCATCATCCTCACCACCATGACCACCGTCTTCGGCCTCAGCCCGCTGATGATGGAGCAATCGTTCCAGGCGCGCTTCCTCATCCCCATGGCCATCACCATCTCCTTCGGCCTGCTCGGCGCGACGGTGCTGATCCTGCTGGTGCTGCCCTGCATGCTCCTCATCGTCGACGACATCCGCCGCTTCTTCAGAGCCGCGTGGGACGCCGGACGAACAACCCCCCCCGAACCCGCCCCCCAACCCCAACCCGCCATCGCCGACGAGGCCCTGCCCCGCTGAGCAGGGCTCTACGAATGGCCGCCATCTAAAGACACCACGCTGATGCTTGTATGCGCGTCGCTCTCGGATATGGAAGCTCGAAAATAATGCGCATCCGAGGGCGGGCGAAAGAATCGGAGAATCAATTCCAGCCGGTTCGGGTTTGGCGACGAGCCGCGTGGAACAGCGACGACATACGGGTCGCTGATGATTGGTTGCTGGACGGCAAGCGGCACAACCTCATAATTATCAAGCAAAAGAAGGACATCCACCGTTTCGTAGGCGGCTGCGCCACGTATAGCCACGGACCCGTTTTCGTAATCGACGTCAATCATATCGGCCTATGCGTTTAAGAAAATCCATTGATGAATCGTGGGCATGCCGCCCGTCGTGAGATCGGGCGCGATACGTGATCGAACAAGGTCATCGCGGGCCGTCGGCGTCGTCGCAAAGGAAAAGGCTTCGGAGCAACGCAACGAGATCGCCGACGCCGTAGTCCATGATGAGAAGGCGAAATGTATCGAACATGCTGTCGCCGTCCTTATCGAACACGTACACGTGATAGAGTCGAGAGTCGGTGCGCCCGGGAGCGGCCGATTGGTTGAAGAGCAGCACGTAAACGGAATGACCGGGGAGATCGAAGGACACGAACGTCTCGTCAAGCCCCTCGTCGCCGGCGAGGGGGAGCTGCACCAAAGTCTGACGAATGTGGTGCAGGAACGCCGCACGGATCGCGTGGGTCACGTCGGCGGCGCGGTCGAAGTCTTCTTCGGAGGTCTGCAGCGCCGCCAGCAGCAGGTCGCGCGCCGACATGGCGGCGAGGTTCTCCTCGACCGCGGCGATGATCTCGGCGACTGAGCGCCCTCCGTCGGCGACGGTCTCGTGGATGTCGAGCCCAGCCGACAAATCGTTCTTGGTCATGGCCGCATGCAAAGGCAGCAAGTCAAGCCCCGGCGGCTGTGGTTGGTCGGGGTGATACCGAATATTGACGAGGTGTTTTTTCCCATCGTACATCCGCACCCAGTTTGTACGTCCTTCTCGAATCGTGACGGTCGTGTCGGGCGCATCGAAGCGGCGGATGCGTGTAAACACTGCGCCGGGGAGATCGAGCAGCGTTATGCCGCCGCCGGCCTGGTCGTGATTGGGGGGGCATAAGGGTATGTGCGCCATCCTGATCGGTTGGCGGATCGGGAGATCTCGCACGTCCATTCGGATGTGATGCGCATAGTCATCGTGAAGCGCCGATCGAAGCGTCTCGACCACCTCGGCGCGCGTCGCGGTTTTAACGGGAGGAGGGGCGTGCTCAGTCGCGGCCAGCAAGCCCGCGGCGAGCGGCGGAGCCGCGCACGCGAAGGCGAGCAGAGCGACGCAGACCACGATCCGGGCCTGATCAAGCCCCGGGGATGATCGCGTCGATCGAAAATGGGGAGTTGATGAGTTCATCGGGCAACCGTGTTCGGAGCGGTCATTGCAGGTTCGGCAGCGGGCGGAGCAGCTCGCCCTCCGGGCCGGGCGCGATGGTGTTCGGGTTGTCCATGAATCGCGATATGGCGCCATCGTAGTGGAGATCGGACACGCCGGGCAACGTGACCGCAGCGTGCTCCTGCGAATTCGCGCTAACGCTGCGATGCCGGGTGCAACGTCACAACGAGTACATCGCCTTCACGCGTCAAACGATACTCGACGCCCTGCACCTCGAACGAGCCGCGGTCATCTTCAATCTGCACCACATGTGGCCCAATATCGAGATCGGGCGCAAACCACATAACCTCACGATGATACGGGACGCGATCGCTGCCGACGAATCCGTACGGTAGCTGGACGTGGCTGTTCTCAAAGTCGTATCCGTGATACGCCTGCGATTGGAACGGATCGATAGGTCCAAAGGCGATGCTCGTGCCTTCGACGCCGCCCAGCCTTGAGCGGGTGACGTAATCGCGCTGAACGACTACGACAACAGCCGGCCGTAGTGAAACAATGGCCTTCCACTGCAAAAACATCCGCCCTGAATCGACGTTATCGAGATCGACCGTCCAGCCTTCGTATGCGTTGCGGGCGATCATGAATTGTGCCGCACGCTGCGCGATCGGCTCGGCGTTGTGCCGCGCCGTATTCGGGTATGTCCAGGTCAGATACCCGCGACCGCCGTACCCTTCCCGAATGACGTGCCGCGCCGTAACCTGACCTCTATGGTCAAACCACGGCTGATGGCGGTCCGTTTCCACATCCAGCGTCGTTGTGGAGCAACCATTCATCAGGATCGCAGCCGCGGCGGCTAGGAACGGCACAGTTGTATGTCGCAAGAAGGCATCATTCCTCATCGCACGCTGTGTTTGTGGGAACATTCACGGCCTTCCTGATTCCGCTTGGCGATGCGGTCTACGACGGAGCGGGACTGTGGCGTGAGAGTTTTCAGGAACCGCCGCAATAGCGTCATAGTAGTAGAGATCGGCCCCGCCCGGCTACGCCCCCACACCGTCCCCCTCACCCACAATGCACCAGACACGCCCCGAGAAAGCCCCCGTCCCTCTCGATGCGTACCCTCCCGCACCATGCCGCGACGACCGACACAGCACGACCCCGCCCCGTGGA
>RECZ01000042.1 GCA_007693765.1 Phycisphaerales bacterium
AGGAGGTTGCCGGCGCCGCGGATCTCGAGGTCGCGCATGGCGATCTTGAACCCCGCGCCGAGCATGGAGAACTGCTCGATCGCCTGCAGCCGCTTGCGGGCGGTGTCCTTCACGGGGCGGCTCTCGGGCAGCAGCAGGTAGCAGTACGCCCGGTGCTTGTACCGCCCGACGCGCCCGCGGAGCTGGTGCAGGTCGGCCAGGCCGAAGCGGTCGGCGTCGTTGATGATCATGGTGTTGGCGTTGGGGATGTCCACGCCGCTCTCGATGATCGTGGTGCTGACGAGGATGTCCGCCTCGCGGCGCATGAAACGCAGCATCACGTCTTCGAGCTCCGCCGGGGCCATCTGCCCGTGCCCCACGACGATCCGCGCGCCGGGCGCGAGCCGTTGCACGTCGTCCGCGACGCTCCGGATGTTGTGCACGCGGTTGTGCACGAAGAACACCTGCCCGTCGCGGTTCAGCTCGCGCGCGATCGCCTGTTTGATCCGGCGCTCGTTGTAGGGCAGCACCTCCGTCACCACCGCCCGCCGGTCGAGCGGGGGCGTGGTGAGCGAGGAGATGTCCCGCAGCCCCAGCATGGACATGTGCAGCGTGCGCGGGATGGGCGTGGCGCTGAGGGTCAGCACGTCCGCCGTCACGCGGAGCTCCAGCAGCGACTGCTTGTGCTCGACGCCGAACCGCTGCTCCTCGTCCACCACCACCAGCCCGAGGTCGGCGAAGCGCACGTCCTTGCTCAACAGCCGGTGCGTGCCGATCACCACGTCCACCTGCCCCTTGCGCACGCGCGCCAGCACGTCGTTCTGCTCGCTCCTGGTCTTGAAACGCGAGAGCGATTCCACCCGGAACGGGTAATCCGCGAACCGCGACGCGAACGTCCGCTCGTGCTGCTCCACGAGGATCGTCGTCGGCGCCAGCACCGCGACCTGCTTGCCGTGCTCGACCGCCTTGAACGCGGCCCGGATCGCCAGCTCCGTCTTGCCGTAGCCCACGTCGCCGCACACGAGGCGGTCCATCGGGCGTTCGCGCTGCATGTCCCGCTTGATCTCGGCGAGCGTGGCGAGCTGGTCCTCCGTTTCCTCGAAGGGGAACTCGGCCTCGAACTCCTTCTGCCAGGCGGTGTCGTCGGGGTAGCGGACGCCCGGCAGGTGCTCGCGCGCCGCCTGCACGCGCAGCATCTCCGCCGCGAGGTCGCGCACCGACTCGCCCGCCTTCGCCTTCTGCGATTTCCACTTCTTCCCGCCGATCGTCGAGAGCGGCGGCTTGCCCTTGAACCCGCCGACGTACTTCTGCACCTGCTCGATCTGCGAGACCGGCACGTGCAGGCGCGAGCGCCCGGCGAACTCCAGCGTGAGGTATTCCTCCGCCCCGACCGCGTGCTCCTCCGCCAACGGCGCCCGCTTGGGGGCGCGGGGCTTGAGCGTGGTCAACCCGACGAAGCGCGCCACGCCGTGCTCGCTGTGGACGACGTAGTCGCCCGGCTGCAGGTCGACGAACGCGTCCGCGGCGCGCCCGCCCCGCAGCCGGCGCACGCGTCTTCGCGCGTCGTATCGGTGCAGCAGCTCGTGGTAGGGGACGAGCGCCAGCGCGCCCGGCTCGCCGTCCTCGCCCCAGAGGAAGCCCCGGTGCAGGTACGCGCCGTGCGCCTCGAACCGGGCGCCCGCCGCGAACTCGGCGCGCAGCTCCTCCAGGCGGGAGCGCTCGCCGTCGTTGTTGCACACGACGACCACGCGTCGCGCACCCTCCATCGCGCGGAGCTCGCCGACCGCCTCGGGCACGTCCTGCGAGAAGTCCGGCAGCGCCCGCGCCGGCAGCGCGAACCGCGCCGCGCCCGGGTTCGCGCCGGTGGAGAACTGGTTGACCTCGCAGAACGCGTGGAACCGCTCCTGCAAAGTCTTGAGCACCGCGGGCGGGCCGAAGATCGAGCGGGCGTCCGTCACGCGCTCGAAGTACCCGCGCCCCTGCTCCACGACTTCCATCGTCTCGTGAACGATCACGATCGCCCCCGGCGGTGCGCACTCGAGGATCGAGACCGCCCCCTTGTCGCGCGACATCGCCTCCGCCGCGGCGCCCACCAGCTCGACCTCCCGCAGTTTCCGGTCCGAGCCCATCGTGTCGAGGTCGAACTCGCGCAGCGATTCGATCTCGTCGCCGAAGAAGTCCACCCGGATCGGCGCGCTGCCCGAGGCCCGCCCGTCGGCGCCCAGGGCCGTCGCGCCGGAGGGGAAGACGTCCATGATCCCGCCGCGCACGCTGAACTGGCCCGGCTCCTCCACCGCGTCGACGCGCTCGTACCCGGCGCCGTCCAGCCAGCGCACGACGGCGTCGGGCGTGCGCACGTCGCCGGGGCGCAGCCGCAGCGAGAGCGTCTCGAGCGCGTCCGGCGCGGGCGCGGCCTGCATCAGCGCCTGCACCGGGCACACCAGCGCCATCCCCGGCGTCAGCGCCCCGCCCAGCAGCGCGCGCTGCGTGTGGATCCGCTCCGCGTACTGCTCGAGGCTGACGTGCGATTCGCCGGGCAGCGTCTCCAGCGCCGGGAACCGCAGCGTCGCGCCCTCGCCCAGCAGGGCGTCGAGCTCGTCGCACGCCTCGTCCGCGTCGTCGATGTGCGCTGTGACGAGGATCACCGGGCGCTGCGCGACCCGCGCGATCATCGCCGCGACGAGGTTCGTGGACGACCCCGCCGACCCCGTCGCGACCGCGTCACGCCCCGACGCGAGCGCAGCGGCCAGGCCCGTCAGCGCCGTGTCCGACGCGAGCGCATCGAGCCACGCCGGCGCAGCGACACCCCTGTGTGCGGCGTTCTCTGAGGGTGAATCCGGGGGTGTATCCGGGGGTTGGCGCATGCGCGAAACGCCCGGGACGCGTCGCGCCCGGGCTGGTCCTCTGGGTTTGGTTGCGTCGCCAGTGTATGCGGGCGGGTGGTCAGGCGTCGCGCGCCCGTTCCGTGCTACGCACCGTGCCCCCGATCACCAGCGCCGCCGAGATGATCAGCAGGTTCTTGATGATGTACTGCCCCTCGATCGTGGGCACGAAGGGCCAGCGTCCCTCCTGGAACGTGACCTCGGGCAGCATCACGAGGGGCAGGAACGTGCCGCCCATCTGCAGCGCCAGCAGCGCGATCGCGACCCGCAGCGTGGGCCGGAAGAGGAACGTCACGCCGATCGCGACCTCCCACCAGCCGATGACGTGCAGCCACTTCTCCGGCGAGAGCAAGGGCATCCACGACACGGTGTCGAGCACCAGCGGCGCCGCGGGCGAGAGCCCCAGTGGCTTGAGCGCCCCGAACCAGATGAAGATCACCGCCATCGACCAGCGCAGCGCCGGCACGCCCCAGCGGCGCATGAACGCGGAGATGTCACGATCGATGGCGTCGATGGACCGCATGTTGCACCTCGGACGATCGTAGGTCGATCGTTCAAGGCCGGGTTGCGTCTTGATCGTCGGGCGCCTCGGCCGACGGCGGGCCCACGACGACGAACTCCCGCACGCCTTCGCTGATCCGGGGCCCGATGCCGCGCACGCGCTGGAGATCCTCGACGGACGCGAACGCCCCGTGGGTCTCGCGGTCCTCCACGATCCGCCCCGCCAGCGCCGGGCCGATGCCCGGCAGCAGGCGCAGCGTCGTGGCGTCGGCGGCGTTGATGTCGATCAACCGCGATGCGTCCTGTGCGCGGGGCGGGAACGCCGCGTCCCGGCGAGTCGCCAAGCCCCACAGGAGGGCCGCCGCGCAGACCACCGCGAGAATCACCGCCCCCGCGCGGATGCCCGTGCGGAGCTCGCGGGCGTCGTCTCGATCGCGTGTGCGCATGGCCAATGGCGATCCCCGATTCGGTCGCGGCCTCAGATCGCGGTCTCTTCAGGCGGAGCGCTCGCGCGGATGATCCGCGTCGGCGGGGTGCGATCACGCATCGCGCGCCGGATCTGCGCCATGCGGTGCATCGCGGGCTTGGCGCGCCCCTCGCCGGAGATGAGCCCCGCGCCGGGCATATCGTCGCAGTCGGCGCCCGGGGGCGAGTCGTACAGGTCGGACCACGCCACGCTCTGCACATAGGGCTTGCCCAGCGCGATCGTCAACGCGTGCATCAACCATTCAGCCTGCGACTCCGGGCTCCAGGGCCCGCGCCAGTAGCCGGGGTCGCGCGTGGAGCGGTCGGGGCCGGGATCCTCGGCGTCGGCGTCGGCGTCGTCGGTCGCGGCCGGCGGCGGCGTGCTGGGAGCGCCCATCGCCGAGACGATCAGGGGCTTGTCGAACTGCGAGTACGCGTCGAGCATCGCCGAGAGCTGCATCATGTCGCGGGTGGCCCGGCCCGCCATCCCGCCGCCCATCTGCACGCGCAGCGCGAAGGCGTCGATGCTCAGCCCGTGCTGGCTGACCATCTCGGCGTAGAGCAGCGGGGGGGCGGAGGACGGGTGGGCCGCGTAGTGCTCGCCGAAGGGCTGGTCGATCTCGAGGTAGATCTTCGCGTTGGGCTGCATCTTTCGGACGACCATCACGCAGATGCGCGTCAGGTCCATCAGGTGTTCGAGCGTCAGCGAGAACGACGTGTTCAGATGCAGCCCGCTGCCGACGACCCAGCGATTCACGGCCTTGCGGTACCGCCCCACGACCTGCTTGAGGTGCCCGTACACCACCTCGCGGAGCGTCTCGTAGTCGTTGTCCCAGATGCCCAGCCAATCGGGCGTGCACCCTGGGCGCAGGTCGATGAGGGGCCCGCCCATGACGGGCATCTTCGCGGTGCGGGCCGCCCACTCGATCCACTTGTCCGTCTGCGTGAACGCGTACTCGCCCTCGCTGGGCTCGAGGTCGGTCCATCGCATCGGCGCGACGAGGAAGTCGAAGGACTCTCGCACGATGCGCTGCAACGCCTCGCCGCCCTGCGCGGGGCGGACCACGCAGCCGATGGGCGCGTTGGCCAGCCCGTTGGCGTTGGCCGGCGCGCCGAGGCGCCGGGCCAGGGTGTGCTCGGCGACGAGGAGGGCCAGCCGTTCGCTCGCGTCGATCGCCAGCCGCAGCGACTCCCGCGCAAGGCGCACCTGTTCGGGCGAGTACGTGCCCTCGGGTGTGCGGTCGGCGGTGAGCGCGGTCGTGAAGGCGCCGCGTGCCCGCTCGAAGAGGGTCATCGCCTCGTCCTCGGGAGAGAGCTCGCAGTGCAGCCATTCCTCGAGTTTGTTCAGGAACAGCATGATCCGGTGGCGGGCCAGTTCGAGGCTCAGCAGATAAGGCCGCTCACGCTCGGGGAGCAGGCACGTCTGCAGCATGAGGTCGCCGTTGGCGCCCGAATCGAAGAGCAGGCACAGGGCCGCAGCGCCGCTGGAAGACTTCTGGCAGCGGATCTCCCCCTTCTCGAAGTCGATCTCCGCGGGGACGGGGATGTCGTCGGGCCCGATCAGGTGCGCATGGCGCAGCGGCCACGCCCGCGCGGGTCCGTCCTCATCGAAGACCGCGAACTTCAGCATCGCCCGCGAACACCCTCCCTGAATAGCCTGTCCCGTGACGCCGCAATCCTTGCGGCGGGCCGAATCGCCATTGTCGCGACCGAGCGCCGAATCGCAAACACCTCCCCCGGCGTCCCCCCGGCGTCCCCCCGGCATCCCCCCGGACATCCCCGGACATCCCCGGCCACCCCCGGCCCGTCCGCTCGCCACTGATTCGGGATCGGGCCGACCCGATTCGACCCGCGTCGTGCTCACGGTACGATGCACCCACAATGAACACCGTCTACGAAACAGACCTCCCCCTCCCCGGGCGCCGGCGCGGCAAAGTCCGCGATATCTACGAGATCCCCGCGGCATCCGGCCCCGAGGGCTCGCCCCCGGCCCTGCTGATCGTCGCCACGGATCGCGTCAGCGCCTTCGACGTGGTGATGCCCACGCCCATCCCCGGCAAGGGCCGACTCCTCACCGACATCTCTACTCGATGGTTCCGATTCATCGAGCAGCGTGGTCTCGCCCGCACGCACCTCATCTCGACCGACCCTGCCGACATCAAGGGACTCACACACGCGCAGCGTGAAGACCTCGAAGGGCGCATCACCATCGGGCGACGCTGCCGCGTCGTGCCCATCGAGTGCGTCGCCCGCGGGTACATCGCCGGCTCCGGCTGGGCGGAGTACAAGCAGTCGGGGACCATCTGCGGCGTGCGCCTGCCCGAGGGCCTGCAGCGCGGCGACAGCATCATCAAGGCCACCGGCGCGCCCATCTTCACCCCCGCGACCAAAGAGGAAGAGGGCCACGACGAGAACATCGACTTCGCCCGCGCCTGCTCGCTCGTCGGCGAGGGCGTGATGACGACCCTCCGCGACCTCACCATCACCATGTACGCCGCGGCGCACGAGTACGCCCTCACCCGCGGCCTGATCCTCGCCGACACGAAGTTCGAGTTCGGCTTCCCCGTCGACGAGAAGGGCGAGGTCGTCTCCGACGAGCCGCTGCTCATCGACGAGGCCCTGACGCCCGACTCCTCGCGCTATTGGCCCGCCGACGGCTGGACGCCCGGGCGCGAGCAGGTCTCCATGGACAAGCAGTACCTGCGCGAGCACCTCGAAACCCTCGTGAACTCCGGCGCATGGGACAAGACGCCGCCCGGCCCCGAACTCCCCGACGAGATCGTGCGCAACACGCTCGCCAAGTACGAGCAGGCCCGCGACATCCTCTTCGGCGATGGCGACGGCGCCGCGAACCCCGCCAACGCCCGCGGCGCCGGCGCGTGATGCGCGTGGCCCCGCCGTCGGCGTCGCGATCGGCGCACGCCATCGAACGATGACGATCCCGCTCGCCAGCCTGTGCGTCCTCGTCGTCGCCGCGGGCGCGCTGGTGTACGTGTTGTCGCGGCTGGGCGCTCTCGCCGGGGCGTCCGCCGGCGAGGGGCGCTCGGAGCGCTGGCTGAGCGTGTGGCTGCCGATCACGCTCGCCCTGCCGCTCATCGTGCTGGCCCTCAGCGCCCCGGGCGTTGACGCCGCGAACCGCACGGCTCCGCTCAACGCCTTCGACGCCCTCTGGCCGGTGTTCGGCCTGCCCGCCATCGCCGCCGCGGCCGGCGTCTTTCTCGTCGGCATGCGAAGCGGTGCGATGTCCGGGGAGATTTCCGGGGGCGGCGCGCCCGCGATGTCCCAGGTGGGCTGGGGGGCGGGGTTGGGGATTGGTTCATTTGTATTTTCAGGTTGTGATGCAGACATACCTACAAAT
>RECZ01000083.1 GCA_007693765.1 Phycisphaerales bacterium
GAAGTGCGGGTGGGAGGCGTGGGGGGCGTGGGGGGGCGTGTCGTGGGCGTGGGCGGGTGCTTCGGCGAGGGCGAAGCGCCAGACGCGGTCGCCGGGGTCCATGCGGTGGGCGAGGCCGTGCTCGACGAAGGCGTTGAGGGCGCGGTAGACGGTGACGCGGTCGGCGGCGCGGGGGCCGATGCGTTGGGCGAGGTCGTGGGCGCTGGCGGGGCCGCCGGCACCGGCGAGGGCGCGCAGCACGGCGGTGCGCGCCCCGGTGGCCCGCAGGCCGGCGTGGCGGAGGCGTTGCTGGAGGTGGTCGTCGTTTCGCGTGGCGGGCGCCATTCGCTGGGATTGTAGAGGGGCGGGGGCTTGCGGTTCCTGCGCTGGGCCGGTCGAATGCGGCCATGGGCGACGCCGCAGGAGCACGGGAACGGGCGGGGGCGACGGCGGCGGGGGCGCTGCGTTTGCGCGCGGGCGAGGTCGGCGCGATGCGGGTCGTGGCGGGGTTCGACGCGATGGTGGACACGATCGCCAGGGCGGTGGACGTGCGGCGGTCGCCCGAGGACTACGCCCCGATGGAGCGCATCGAGCAGTTGGGCGCCCGCATCGGGGGCGCGGCGGGGAAGTCGATCAACGTCGAGATCGCGGTGGAGCGGGTGAAGGTCGGCGGCAACGGGGCCATCATGGGCGAGGCGATGGCGCGGCTGGGGACGCGGGTGACGTTCCTCGGCAACATCGGCGCGCACGACGGCGCGGATGCGCCGGCGCACGAGGTGTTCCGGGCGTTCGCCGCGGCGTGCGAGCGCGTCGTGTCGCTGGGCGAGCCGGGGCTGACCGATGCGCTGGAGTTCGCCGACGGCAAGGTGATGCTGGGCAAGACGGCGGCGCTGGGGCGCATCACGTGGGACCGCGTGCTCGAGCGCTGCGGCGGCGCGGCGGGCGTGGGCGGTGTGCTCGACGGCGCGGCGGTGCTGGCGCCGCTGAGCTGGACGATGGTCCCCGGGCTGGACGCGATCTGGGACGGGCTGCGCGCGGCGCTGGCGGCGCTGGCGCCGGAGCGACGGCCGCGGGTGATGATCGATCTGGCGGACCCGGCGAAGCGCCCGCCGCAGGATCTGCGGGCGGCGCTGGAGCGCGTGCGCGCGATCGACGCGGTCGCGCCGGTGACGCTGGGGCTGAACCTCTCGGAGTCGGCGCACGTGGCGCGGGCGCTGGGGGCGCCGGCGCCGACGAGTCTTGCTGAAGCGGCCATGAGCGTGCGCGAGGCGCTGGGCGTGGCGTGCGTGGCGACGCACAGCCGCGAGGCCGCGGCGTGCGCGACGCGCGAGGGCGATGCGGCGGCGATCGACGGGTGGTTCACGCCCACGCCGCGGGTCTCGACGGGCGCGGGCGATCATTTCAACGCCGGCTACGCGCTGGCGTGGGGTTTGGGTCTGGGCGCGGCGGAGCGTCTGGCGTGCGCGTGCGCCGTGAGCGGGTGGTACGTGCGCAGGGGCGAGGGGCCGAGCGCGCAGGAACTGGGCGCGTTCCTCGAGCGCGACGGCGCCGGCGTGGCGTGAGTCGGCGCGCGGGGCGGGGGGTTCACATGCAGGGGCCGAGGCCCATGACGCGTCGCCAGGTGCTGATCTGGCCGAGGTGCATCATGGAGTGGGCGCCGAGCATGAAGTTGGTCATGGCGCCCACGGTGGGGAAGCGGTCGGCCATCTGCTCGATGGGGTTGGGCTGGTCGAGCGCGCTGTCGGGCGTGGAGCACAGGGCGTCGATGACGGCGTCGGTGCGGTCGAAGTAGTGGCCGGTGATCTCGGCCATGGGGGGGTAGATGGATTGGCCGGGGTCGTCCTTGGGCTGGGTCTTGTTTTCGAAGAGCGGGTCGAAGTCGGCGCGGGGCTTGGCGAGCTCGGGGCGCCCGATGAACTGCAGCACGCGGTCGGGGTAGACGGAGAGGTGGCCGTAGACCCACGCGGGGTGGTTGGTGTGCACGCCCTTGGGGATGCGGGCGAACTGCGCGGGGGGGATGTCCTTGAGGAGGGCCTCTGCGTAGTCGCGGGTGATGCGGGCGCCGGGGACGATGCAGTCGATCGCGGTGGACATGGGGTGCGTGCCTCGTGTGCTGGTGCGGGGCGCGGCGCCCCGAGGTGTGGAGTGGTTCGGCGGGACGATAGGGCGTGTGTGGACGTCGGGGCGGGGATTGGCGTGGAACCGCGGCGGGGGTTGGGGTTCTACTATTGAGGTATGGAACTCGCACGCAACATCGCGAAGCGGGCGTCGCGTCGGCTTCTGGCGCGTGACCTGCTGCGTCGGCTCGGGCCGTGGCTGACGGGGGGCGCGGCGGTGGGTCTGGCGGCGGTGATCGTGGACCGTCTCGTGGGGCCGGGCGTGGCCTGGTGGCTGCTGCTCGGCGCGCCGGTGGCGGTGGCGCTGGCGGCGAGCGTGGCGCTGGCGTGGCGCGCGCGGCTGGACACGGTGCGTGCGGCGGTGGAGGTTGATTCGGTGCTGCGGCTGCGCGACCGGCTGTCGTCGGGCATCGAGTTGAGCGGATTGAATGGATCGACGGCGGAGGACGCCTTCGCGGTGTACGCGGTTCAAGAGGCGGAGACGCGGGCGGCGGGCGTGCGCGTGCGCGATGTTGCGCCGTTGCGGCTCGACTCGTGGTGGTGGGCGTGGCCGACGCTGGGCGCGCTGGCGGTGCTGGCGGCGATGCTGCTGCCCACGATGCGGCTGCTCTCGCCCGATGCGCGGATGCTGGAGGAGCGGCGGGCGCAGGAGGTCGCGGAGCGCGACCGCGCGGCGGAGCAGATCGACGAATCGCGTGCGGCCATCGAGCGCACGCTCGAATCGCTGGGCGGGGCGTCGGACGAGCAGATCCGGGCGCTGGAAGACCTGACCAAGGAATTGCAGGAGGGGCGGCTGTCGGCGGAAGAGGCGCGGGCGACAGCCGCGGCGGCGCTAGAGGATATGGCCGAGCGCGAGGCGATGGAGGCCCGGCGCATCGCCGAGGAATTGGAGTCGCTGCGCGACCGCTTCGCACCGCGCGACGGGGCGCAGGGCGAGGAGCCCTCGGCGCTGGAGGATGCGCTGCGTCGTGGCGATTTCGCGAGTGCGGCGGAGATGTTGCGCGGGCTTGAGCAATCGCTGACCGAAGAGGGCGGCGCCCCGCCCATGACGACCGATCAACGCGAGCGCATGGCGCGCGACCTGGAACGGCTCGCCGAGCGTTTGCAGCAGTCCGAGGCGGACGCCGCGGCCGAGCAGCGGCAGCGCGACGCCGAGGAATCGCTGCGCGACCTGGGCCTGAGCGACGAAGAGGCGGCGCGGCTGACGCAGGAGCGAGACGAGCAATCGCTGCGCGAACAACTCGAACAGCGCGGGATCGACCCCGAGGTGGCGGAGCGTTTGGCGCGCCGTCTGAGCGAAGAGAACCGCAAGCGTGACGCCGCGGCGCAGGCGGAGCGCGATGCGCAGGAGCTGTCCGAGGCGCTGCGCGAGGCGGCCCGCGACGTGCGCGAGAGCGAGCAGAACGGGCGCGACGAGCGTGCGCCGGACCAGCCTGATCAGGCCGATCAGGACCCCGCGTCTTCGGAGCGTCCCGACGAGGGCGAGCGCGACGAGCAGGGGGAGCGGGGCGAACAGGACGAGCAGGGCGAGCGCACCGAGGGCGAGGCCGAGCGCGATCGGGAGGACGGGACGCGGCCGCAGGGCGAGCGCGGGCCCCGCGAGGGCGAGCAACAACAACAGCAACAACAACAGCAGCAGCGGCAACAGCAGCAACAGCAAGAGGGCGAGCCCAGCGGCTCGTGCTCGGGCGGGCAGTGCGAGGGCGTGGGGCGCGCGGCGGACAAGCTCTCGGAGTTGTCGGAGCGGGGCGAGCGCGGCAAGGGCGCGCAGCAGAAGAGCGACACGATGCGCGATCGTGCCCGGCAGTTGGCGCGCAACGAGCAGGAGGGCGAGCGGCGCGAGGGCGGCTCTGATCCGCGTCCCGGCTCGTCGTTCGCGGCGGGGGCCACGCGGTCGCCCACCGAGCGCGGGTACTCCATGGAGGACGTCGATGCGCGGCGCGGCGGCGAATCGGATCGCGTGCTCGCCGAGTGGCTCAACCCGGCCGGCGTGGCGAGCGGCGACCCCGGCGCATCGCGTGAGACGCTCGAGGGCGTGCGCGACGCGGCCGAGAGCGCGGAGCGCGCGATGGAGGAGCAGGCCGTGCCGAGCCGCTACCGGCGTGCGATCCGCGAGTATTTCCGGCGTTTGCCCGAGACGGTCCCGCCCAGCGCCGAGGACGCCGCGGAAGGCTCGCGGTGACGCCGCGCCGCGGCGGCACGCCTCGGGCCTCGACGTAGACTTGCACCATGGGCCTGCGGTTCGATCAACCATTGTGGCTGCTTGTCGCGCTTCTGGCGTTGCCCATGGCGCTGCTGGCGCTGCGCTGGCTGCACGCGATGTCGCGGTCGCGGGCGTGGTCGGCGATCGTGCTGCGTGCGTTGGTGCTGGCGCTGATCGCGGGGGCGTTGGCGGGGGCCGCGGCGGTGCGCACGACGGAGCGTCTGGCGGTGATCGCGGTGGTGGATGTTTCTGAATCGGTGCGTCGCTTCGCGGAGCTGGGGCTGACGGAGGACGGCCGGCGCATGAGCGCGCCGGAGGCCGCCCGCCGGTGGATCGAGCGCGCATCGGAGCAGATGGGCCCGGACGACATGGTGGGCGTGGTGATCTTCGACGGCTCGCGCCTGGCGGTGCGGGCGCCCTCGCGCTCGGCCCCCACGGACCTGAACCTCGACGTGCGCATGACCGAGGGGGCGAACATCGAGGAGGCGCTGCGTTTCGCCGCGGCGATCGCGCCGCCGGACACGACGCGCCGTCTGGTGCTGTTGAGCGACGGCGGGCAGACGGCCGGCGACGCGCTGCGGGCGGCACAGGAGTTGGCGCGGGCGGGCTCGCCCACGCCCATCGACGTCGCGCCCATCCGGTACGAGGTGCGGCAGGAGACGATTGTTGAATCGGTCGATGCGCCGCCGCAGTCGACGGAGGCGTCGACGGTGACGGTGCGCGTGGAGCTGCGCGCGACGGACGAGGCGTCCGGCGTGCTGCGTCTGCTGCTCGACGGGCGCCCCGTCGCCACCGAGGGCGACGCGGAGGGGCGCGGGCGTCCGGTGGCGTTCGGGCCGGGACGGCGGGTGGAGCTCTTCCGCGTGCCGCTGCCGCCGGGGCGGGTGCACCGCTTCGAGGCGATCTACGAGCCCGACATCGGCCCCGACGGCGCGCCGATCGGCGACACCATCGCCGCCAACAACCGGGGAGAGGCTTTTACGATCACGCCGGGGCGCGGCGCGGCGCTGGTGATCGACGGCGTCAGCGGCGGCGACCCGGCGGGGGCGGGGCGCGTGCTTGCGCGGGCGCTGGAGCGTGCCGGGCTGGAGGTGGACGTGGTGTCGCCGGCCGCTGCGCCGGGCGATGCGCTGTCGCTGGAGGCGTACGACCTCGTCGTGCTGCAGAACGTCTCGGCGGCGGAGCTGGACCGGCGCACGCAGTCGCTGCTCGCGGCGTACGTGCACGACATGGGCGGCGGGCTGGTGATGACGGGCGGGCGCGACTCGTTCGGCGCGGGCGGGTGGAAGGGCACGCCGGTGGAGCGCGTGCTGCCGGTGCTGCTCGATCTTCCTGAGCAACTGGTGCAGCCGAGCGCGGCGATCATGATCGTGATCGATTCGTCCGGCTCGATGTCGTGGCGGGTGATGGGCGGCGCGCGCACGCAGCAGGACGTCGCCAACGAGGGCGCGGCGCTGGCGATTCTCTCGATGGACAAGCAGGACCTCGTGGGCGTGATCGAGTTCAACACGACGAGCAGCGTCGTCGTGCCGCTGGGTCCGAACACGAACCCCGAGCGGAGCGCGGCGCGGGTGCGGTCGATCGCGTCGGGCGGCGGCACGAACATGTACCCGCCGCTGCGCGTCGCGGGCGACATGCTCGACGGCGTGGATGCGCAGGTGAAGCACGTGATCCTGCTTTCGGACGGTGTTTCGGTGGGGTCGCCGTCGCAGGGGTTCCGTTACGCGTCGGAGATGCTGGCCCGGGGCATCACCGTGTCGTCGATCGCCGTGGGCGACATGGCGGACGCCGAGACGCTGGCGGAGATCGCGCGGCAGGGCGGGGGCGAGTTCTACCGGGTGCACGACCCGACGATTCTGCCGCGGATCTTCCTGCGTGAGATCGACATCGTGCGCAAGCCGCTCATCCGCGAGGGGCTCTTCTCGCCGGTGATCACGCCGAGCGGTTCGGCGCTGACGCTGGGCCTGCCGCGTCCGGCGCCCCCGCTGGGCGGGCTGGTGCTGACGCAGGCGCGCCCTGCGCCGGGCGT
This sequence comes from Phycisphaerales bacterium, assembly GCA_007693765.1. Taxonomy (GTDB): domain Bacteria; phylum Planctomycetota; class Phycisphaerae; order Phycisphaerales; family UBA1924; genus RECZ01. The sequence continues at coordinate 6,329 of RECZ01000083.1, forward strand.
GGTGGTGGCGATGCAGACGCCCGGGGGCGAGCCGGTGCTGGCGCACTGGAGCGTCGGTCTGGGGCGGGTGGCGGCGTACACGTCCGATGCGCACCGCTGGGGCGAGCAGTGGCTCGGGTGGGAGGGGTTCCAGCAGATCTGGACGGCGGTGGCGCGGACGATCGCGCGCCCGCCGGCGTCGCGCGATTTCGCGCTGTCGGTCGAGGAGGAAGGCGACGAGTTGCTGGTGCGGATGGACGCCACGGACGACGAGGGGCGCCCGCTGGACCTGCTGACGGTCCCGGGCGTGGTGTACGCCCCCGATGGCACGCGACAGACGATCCGCCTGAGCCAGACGGGGCCGGGGTCGTACGCGGCACGGGTGCGGGCGCCGGGGGCGGGCAATTACGTGGTGACGCTGGCGCCGCGGCTGGGCGATCAGGCGTTGTCGCCGGTGGTGGGGGGCGTCTCGCGGGCGACGAGCCCGGGGCTGCGCCGGCTGCGCTCGAACGAGGCGCTCTTGGAGCGCGTTGCGGAGGCGTCGGGCGGGCGGGTGCTGCGGTTCGACCGCCCGGAGGAGGCGACCCTCTTCGATCGGTCGAACGTGAGGCCGGTGCGCGCCTCGACGCCGGTGTGGCCGCTGCTGGTCGCGTGGTGCCTGGCGTTCTTCCTGCTCGATGTCGGCACGCGGCGCGTGGCGTGGGATCGGCTGATCACGCGCGAGGTGGCGGGTGAGTTGGCGCGGATGGCGAGCGCGGCGGCGAAGGGGCGCGGCGGCAACCCGGCGGCGACATCGGGGGCGCTC
>RECZ01000109.1 GCA_007693765.1 Phycisphaerales bacterium
TGTTTCGGGGTGGCGTCGAAGCCGAGGCGGGCGCCGCACTCGGAGAGGACGCGGTCGCGGCCCGGGTCGCTGTTGGCGCACCAGTGGAAGAGCGCATCGTCGAGGTTGTGCGCATCGGCGTCGGCGCCCACCACGACCACGAACCGGCCCAACGCCCCCGGAACCCCCGGAACCGCCGAATCCCCCCCCGCGTCGCGCAGCGCCTCGAACGTGCGCGCCAACACCTCCCGCCCCTGCCCCGGCTCGCGCTTTTCGATCTTCACGATCAGCCAGTGGAAGCCCGCCCCCTCGTCGCACGCGGCGTCCGCGACGCCCCCCAGCGCGCGTACGCGCGACAGCGCCGCCTCCGCCTGCTCGCGCGAGACCGGCGGCGCCTGATCCCGCGAGACCGCGGGCCCGGTGAACTCCTCGCCCGGCACGCGACGCGTGGCGTCGAAGCCGAGTTTCGTGCCCACGCCCAGCCGCGGCGCGGCGTGGTCGAGGATGTCCAGCGGGCCGTTGGCCGCCTCGATGTCGCGCCAGGGCAGGCAGTGCTCCCCCATCGCGCGCAGCACGGCCTTGGCGTCATGGACGTCCACATCGTCGTCCACCACCACCACGTGCTTCGTCCACGCCATCTGCCCCGCGCCCCAGACGCTGTGCATCACACGCCGCGCCTGCGTGGGGTACTCCTTGCGGATTTTCACGAACGCGCAGTTGTGGAACGCGCCGAACATCGGCAGGTCGTAGTCCTCGATGTCGTGCACGATCGTGCGCAGCAGGGGCAGGAAGAGGCGCTCCGTCGCCTTGCCCATGTAGTAATCCTCCTGCGGCGGGTGGCCGACAATCGTCGTGGGGTAGACCGCGTCGCGGCGCATGGTGATCGCGGTCACCTCGAGGATCGGGTAGCGGTCGGGGAGCGAGTAGAACCCGGTGTGGTCGCCGAAGGGCCCCTCCACCACCGCGCCCGGCCCGAGCGGGGCGGCGCCGGTGCGCGGGTCGTGGTCGATCGCGCCCGCCTCGTGCGAGACGTAGCCCTCGATCACGATCTCCGCGTTCGCTGGCACGCGCAGGGGCACGGTCTTGCACGGGCACATGGGGATGCCGCGACCGTTGAGGAAGCCCGCCATGAGGATCTCGCTGATGCCCGGGGGCAGCGGCGCGGTCGCGGCGTAGGGCAGCACGCTCTCGCCCCCCAGCACGATCGCGACGGGCATCGGCTCGCCCTTGCGCTTCCACGAGCGCCAGTGGCGCGCGCCGTCGTGGTGGATGTGCCAGTGCATCGCCATGCGACGGCGCCCCAGCGCCTGCACGCGGTACATGCCGATGTTGCGACTGGGCGGCTTGGGGTTGCCCGCGTCGTCGGCGTGGATGGTGTGGATGCCGGCGAGCGTGATGTAGCGCCCCCGCCACGCGGGGTCGTCGGCGAGGTCGAGCCCGGGGACGCCTTTGTTGGCGTCCGCCGGCCAGCCGACGCCGGCGAGGTCGCCGTCGAGGGGCCAGCACTTGATGATGGGCAGGCGGGTGATGTCCGCTTGTTCGCCCGTGTACACGACCTCCTGGCACGCGCCCGCGCGCACGCTCCGGGGCGGCGTGCGCAGCAGCGGGGCGAACTCGCGCAGTTTCCCGATCGCCCCGCGCAGCGACGAGGGCGGCTGGGGCTTCGCCAGCGACCCGATCACGCCCGCCCACCCCTCGAAGCCGCCCGGCACGCGCGCCGAGGGCAGCCCGGGGATCGGGTCGTGGCAGCCGAGGGCCATCTCCATGCGCCGGTAGGAGCCCATGGCGTTGATGAGCACGGGGATGTCCGAGCCCTCGACGTTCTCAAAGAGCAGCGCCCGCCCGCCCCGGTCGTGGAAGCGCGGGTCCGTGCGTTGTGCGCCCGCGCTGGGCAGGTGCGGCGCCCGGGACTTGCTCTCACGGTCCGCGATGGCGCTGATCTCCAGCACCGGCGAGACGCGCGTCGGCACGCGCACGAGCTCACCCGCCGCCTCCAACGCTCGCATGAACGCGCGTGTCGATTCGAACATGGGCAGGATGGTACGCCCAACCGAGCGGGCCCGGTGCGTCCCGGCCGTCCGGGGCGCCGCGCCCCGATCGTTGGTGCTGGTACGATCCGGCCAGCTTCGTGAAACCTGCGCCCGCCCTGTCGGAACAACCCACGGGCGCCCCCGTCGCGGCGCACACGCGGAGGATCATGCACGCACACAAGGCCACAACCAACGGCGCGGTCATCGACCTGCACGGCGTGGAGAAAACGTACCGCGGCCGCGTGCGGGCGCTGCGCGGCATCTCCATGCAGGTCCACCCCGGCGAGATCTTCGGCCTGCTCGGGCCCAACGGGGCGGGCAAGTCCACGCTGGTGAAGATCCTCATGACGGTCGTGCGGCCCTCCGCGTGCGAGGGCACGATGCTCGGCGCCCCCGTGGGCCACAAGCCGACGCTGGCCCGCGTCGGCTACCTCCCGGAGAACCCCCGCTACCCCGACTACCTGACGGGCGGGCAGGTGCTGGACACCTACGCGGCCCTCGCCAATGTGCCCCGCGAGCGCCGACGCAAGAACGCGGAGGAACTGCTGCGCCTCGTGGGCATGACCGACTGGGCGGGCAAACGCCTGCGCAGTTACTCCAAGGGCATGAAGCAGCGCATCGGCCTGGCGCAGGCCCTGATGAACGACCCCGACCTCGTCGTCCTCGACGAGCCGACGGACGGCGTGGACCCCGTGGGTCGGCGCGAGATCCGCGAGGTGCTCGTGCAGATGCGCGCGCAGGGCAAGACGATCTTCCTCAACAGCCACCTGCTGAGCGAACTGGAGATGGTGTGCGACCGCGTCGCCATCCTCGTGCAGGGGCAGGTGTCGAGCCAGGGGACGATCGAAGACCTCACCCGCGAGAGCCGGCGCTACGAGATCGACATCGAGACCAACGGGAAGAACGTCGGCGAACGCGCCGCGGGCCTGATCCGCGGCCTCGGGGGGCGCATGGGGCCCCCGCCGAACGCCCCGGCGTCGCATGTCACGACCATCACCGTCCCAACGGACGACGCCCCCAGCGTGCAACCCGTGATCGACGCCCTGCGCGCCGAGGGAGCGCTCATCACCGGCGTGCGCCGGGTGCGAGCGTCGCTAGAGGACCTGTTCATGCAGGCGGTCACCGATCCCGAATCCGGCCGCGCCTACGCGCCGGGCGCCGTGAAGAACGGCGACACCACGCCGCCGACCACGCCGGAGGATGCATGATCCAGACCTGGGCGATCCTCGTCGATTCCTACCGCCTGCTGCTGGCCAAGAAGCTCTTCTGGGCGACGCTGGCGATCTCGGCGCTGGTGGTGCTCGCGTTCGCCTCGATCGGCTTCACCGAGGACGGCATCTCGATTTTCTTCGGCGTGACCACGCTCGAAGCGCCCGAATTCGCCAAGGGCACGGCGCTCTCGCGGGCGTTGTACGTGGGCATCTTCACGTCGTTCATCGTGCCCATCTGGCTGGCGTGGGTGGCGACGATCCTCGCGCTCGTCTCCACCACCACGATCTACCCGGACTTCATGTCCGAGGGCGCCATCGACGTCGTGCTGGCCAAGCCCCTACACCGCGCCAAGGTCTTCTTCGTGAAGTACCTCGGCAGCCTGCTCTTCGTCTTCGCGCAGGTGGGCATCTTCTGTGTTGGCGTCTTCTTCGCCATCGGCTTCCGGCTGGGCGAGTGGAACTGGATGCTCTTCGCCGCCGTGCCGCTCATCACGCTCTTCTACAGCTTCCTCTACTGCGTGAACGTGCTCGCGGGCGTGCTGTGGCGGTCCGGCATCGCGGCGCTGCTGGTGACGATGCTCTTCTGGTTCGCGCTCTTCATCGTCCAGACCAGCGAGAACGCGATGGTCCAGATCACCACGCAACATCGGATGGAGGCGGAGTCGCACGACGCCTGGGCCGCGTCGCTCGAGAACCGTCTCGAACGGATGCGCAACCCCGCCACGTTCGGCGAGCGCATCGCCCGCACAGCCCTCACGCCCGAGGCGCAGGCGGAGCGCATCGAACGGCTCGAGGCGGATATCGCCACCGCCCGCGAGCGCGCCGAGGACCGGCGCGCCTCCGCCGCGGGCTTCGAGAAGTGGCGCGGGCGCATCGGCGCCATGATGAACGTGCTGCCCCGCACGCAGGGGACCATCGGGCTGCTCGAACGCTGGCTCATCCCCAAGGGGCAGGCGGGCATGCTCGAGGTCATGATGGGCGGCGCACCGCCCCCACCGCCCCCGGAGCCCGCGCAGAACGACGACCCCGGGCTCGATGTGGCCCCGCTCGAACTCGAGGCGGCCCCGCCGCGGCCCTCGGTCGACAGTTACGAAGTCTCCACCCGCATCCAGGACGAACTGCGCGAGATCCCCGCGTGGCGCGTGCTCGGACCGTCGCTCCTCTTCGAGCTCTTCGTGCTGGGGCTGGCGTGCTGGATCTTCGTGCGGCGCGACTTCTAGATCCCCGCCGACGCCACGTCGGTCCTCAGACCTGTTCGGACAGCGCGGCGCCGCGGTCGCGGGCGGCGAGCACCGCACGCACGATCGCGTCCATAACGCCCGCTTCGTCCATCGCGTCGGTCGCGGCCTGCGTCGTGCCCTTGCGGCTGGTGACGCGAGCGCGGAGTTCGTCCGCCGTGACGCCGCGATCGCGGGCCAGCAACGCGGCGGCGCCCTCGATGGTCGCGCGGACGATCTCGTCGCCCTGCGTCGCGTCGAAGCCCATCTCCAGCGCGGCCCGCTGCATCGCGCCGGCGAGGTAGAACACGTACGCCGGGCCCGAGCCCGCCAGCGCTGTGAACGCATCCATCATGCCCTCGTCGATGCGCACCACGGCGCCCACGGCGGCGAAGAGCGACGCGGCGAGATCGGCGTCCTCCGGCGTCGCGCCCGCGCCCAGCGCGACGGCGCTCACGCCCATGCGCAGCTGCGCGGGCGTGTTGGGCATCACCCGCACCACGCGCGCCGTGCCGCCGAGCGCCTCGCGCACCCGGTGGCTGCGGGCGCCGGCGAGGATCGAGACAGCGAGCCCGTCGAAACGCCGGGCGCCGATCTCTTCCGCCACGGTTGCGAGCATCTGCGGCTTGACGCACAGCAGCATCACGGCGCCGGGGTGTGCGGCGTCCATCGCGCTCGCCGTCGCATGCTCGACGCGCACGCCCAGGGCCCGCAACGCGTCGTGCTTCGTGGCGTCGGGGTCGCAGACGACGATGCGCCCCGGGTCGAGGGCGCCCGCGTCGAGGGCGCCGCGGAGGATCGCCTGCGCCATCGCCCCGCCGCCAATGACCAGCAGCGGCACGGGCGGGTGTGTGTGGTGTTCGCTCATGCCCGCCAGCCTACAACGGGCGCTCGCCCGCCACGGCGCCCCGGATGGGGGACGCGCCATCGGCGAGCGTTCGTGCGTCCAAACTTGATCCGGCGGCCTGTCCGAGGCCGACAGAGACGGGTAGACTGCCCTTCGAGACCCGACCGCTGTCGCGGGGCGTTCTCACCCCGATCCGACCCTCAGGATCAGGAACACGCCGCGCACGGAGACACCCATGGCGTTGCCCCACGTGCTGGAGTGCGAAAAGCCGCTGCACGAACTCGAGCGCAAGATCCAGGCGCTCGAATCCCTCACAAGCAACGACGCCGACCAGTCGGCGCTGGACGCCGCCCGCGCCGAGTACGCCGAGGCGCTGGCGCACCTCTACGCCAATCTCTCCCCGTGGGACATCGTCCGCGTTGCGCGCCACCCCAAGCGCCCCCAGACGCGCGACTACATCCGGCTCATCTGCAAGGACTTCTGCGAACTGCACGGCGACCGCCGCTTCGGCGACGACCCGGCGCTCATCACCGGCTTCGCCCGCATCGGCTCGATGCGCGTGATGATCGTCGGGCACCACAAGGGCGCCGACACCAACGACAAGATCGCCTGCCACTTCGGCTGCGCCCACCCGGAGGGCTACCGCAAGGCGCTCGCCAAAATGCGCCTCGCCGAGAAGTTCGGCCTGCCCATCGTCACCCTCGTGGACACGCCCGGCGCCTTCCCCGGCCTCGGCGCCGAACAGCGCGGCCAGGCGGAGGCCATCGCGGTGAACATGCTCGAGATGAGCCGCATGAAGACGCCCATCGTCAGCATCGTCATCGGCGAGGGCGGATCGGGCGGGGCGCTGGGCATCGCCGTCGCCGACCGCGTGGCGATGCTCGAGTACGCGTACTACTCCGTCATCAGCCCGGAAGGATGCGCCGCGATCCTGTGGAAGGAAGCCAATTCCGAGACCAACTCCGCCGCGGCCAAGGCGCTCAAGCTCACCGCGAAGGACAACCTCGAACTCGGCATCGTCGACGATGTGATCACCGAACCCGTGGGCGGCGCCCACCGCGACCCGGCCGCGATGGGCCGCACGCTCGAGCAATGGATCACCGACCGTCTGCGCGAGCTCAACCGCTTCAAGCCCGCCAACCTCCCCGCCCGCCGCTACGAGCGCTTCCGCAAGCTCGGCTCCTACCTCGAGGTCGAGCCCACGCCAGAGCCGTCGGAGGACGCCGCCGCCCCCTCGCCGGCGCCGCCCGCGCCCGAGACCGACGCAACGACGCCGCGTGCCGCGCAAGGCAACGGCGCCGCGGCTCGCAAGCCCCGGACACGGTCCTCGGAGCCGGCCCCTGCGGGCAACTGAGCCGCACACTCCGAACATATTCCTATCGTGAGAGCCCCGGTCGGCGTTGACGCCTGATCGGGAGATGTTTACATTGTCTCATTCGACCGATGGGCGCTTCGGGGCGGGCTCCACCCCCCGATTTATGGCTCTTTCGGCGACTTCCGTCGACACTGGCCGGAGCCTCCTTCGTGGCGAAAGCAGCGGGATCAAAGTCAAGCAAGGGCAACGCACGCGACGCCAAGAGCGGCGCGAAACCTGCCGCCGCGCGCAGCGGCTCCAAGCCGTCCGCCAAGGCGAAATCGAAGGCGGCCCCGAAGAAGTCCGCCAAGAAGGCGCCCGCGAAAGCAACGCCCGCTGCGAAGAAGCCTCGGGCCAAGAAGCCCGCCGCCGCGAATGCCGCGCCGGCCAAGAAGTCGAGCGCGAAGAAGGCCGCCGCGAAAAAGGCGCCCGCAAACAAGAAGGCGCCCGCCAAGAAGGCGACGCCCGCCCCCGCGACGAGCGTCGACAAGAAGGTCGGAAAGAAAAAGGCCGCGCGGGCTCCGAAGCCCGCGTCGCCCGCCGCCAAGGCGCAGCCCAAGGCGGAAACCAAAGCCGCCAAGGCTCCCAAGGGCGCGAAGGTGAAGGGCAAGAAGGCCGCCGCCGGCGCGAAGCCGACCAAACCGGCCCGCTCCGCCAAGGCCGAGCGCGAGCCGCTCAAGGAATTCTCGATGGACGAGGCGCGGGCCGCGGCGTCGCGGCTCGCCGCGTCGGCCGGCATGGCGCCGATCCAGTCCGGGTCGTCTCTGGACACCAACGCCAGCGCCCGCAAGCCCCGCTCGAATAAGAGCCCGCTCTCGAAGAAGGACCTTGAGGAATACAAGCAGCTGCTCGTTCACAAGCGAGGCGAAATCGTGGGCGACGTCTCCGCGATGGAGACCGAGGCGCTCACGGGCGGCGGCAGCGGGTCGCTCTCCAACCTGCCCCAGCACATGGCCGATCAGGGTTCGGACACGTACGACCAGTCGCTCTCGCTCGACCTCGCCGCCTCGCAGCGCAAGCTCCTCAAGGAGATCGACGCGGCGCTCGAGCGCATCGACAACGGCACGTACGGCGTGTGCGAGATGATGGGCGTGCCCATCGGCAAGGCGCGCCTGAACGCGAAACCGTGGGCCAAGTACTGCATCGAGGCGGCGCGGCAGATGGAGATGCGCCCCTACATGCGCTGACGCCCGTGCCCAACGACGCCACTGCCCCCCAGGACAACCCCCCCACGCTCCCCGCCGCGTCGGCCCCGCCCGCGTGGCGCTGCAGACGCGCGTGGATCGTCCTGCTCGTCGCGACGCTGCTCGGCCTGGTCGCCGATCTGGTGAGCAAGGAGATCGCCTTCGCCCGCGTCGCCGGCGACCCCGTCGTGATCCACCGCGAGGACGTGCTGACGCTGCCCAGCCCGGCGATGATCGGCTCGCTGCTCCCCTACCACGCGCCGGTGAACGTGATCCCCGGAGTGCTCGATTTCCGCCTCGTGCTCAACCCCGGCGCGGTGTTCGGCGTGGGGGCCGGTCAGCGCTGGTTCTTCGTGCTCTTCACGACGGTCGCGCTGGGCGTGGCGGTGTGGGTCTTCGCGACGTGGACGCGCGGCCGCGACACCGCGGCCCACATCGGCGTGGCGTGCGTGCTCGCCGGCGGGCTGGGCAACCTCTACGACCGGCTGAAATTCGCCTGCGTCCGCGACTTCATCCACCCGCTGCCCGGCGTCAACCTGCCCTTCGGCATGGCGTGGCCGAGCGGGGACAGGCAGATCTGGCCGTGGGTGAGCAACGTGGCGGATGCGCTGCTGATCGTGGGCATCGCGCTGCTGCTCATCCACCTGTGGCGGGGCGAGCCGGCCAAGCAACAGGCGACGGCGTGAGCGGGGCGCGGAGGGACAAGCGTCTTTCCGGGCGGCTCGTGCTCGCGACGCTCGCAGCGCTCGTGATCGTCGCGGCGGCGCTGATCGTCGCGCCCGGCGTTCGCATGATGATGCTGGGCCCGGGTTCGCCCGCATTGGCGGAGCTCGTCGAATCTTTTGAACGCGGCGACATCTCCCCCGATCATTCCTTCGGCGACCTGGTGCGGGAGGGGCTTAAGCCCCAGGCGTACGCGATGCGCCACGACAACGGCGATACGTTCGGCGTCGCGGTGGCGCACGACAGCGACAGTGTGCTCATCGTCTACACGCTCAACGGCGCGATCTACGCCGCGCAGCACATTCATCGCTCGGGCACGCACACGGAACGGTGGTACTTCTGCGACGAGGAAGTGCTCCAACGGCACATCGCGCTCTCGCGCCGTGCGCCGAGCCGCTGAGGCCCGGGTGCGGGTTCGTTCAGGAGCGGCTCATCGACTCCGCCCGGTCGCGCAGCATGTCCAGCATGCCGCGGACCTCCTGGGCCATGCGCGAATTCGGGAAGTCGTTGATGATGCGTTCGCCCACCTCGACGGCGTCGCGCCAGGCGCGGTCCTGCACGGCGAGTTTGAAGCGGACGCCGAGGTTGTCGCGGGCCTTGCCGATCACGCCGCGGGCGAGCTCGCGGAAGGGCTCGGCCTCCTCCTCGGTGAGGTACTGGTCGAGCTCCTTGAGAAGGGTCATGGCCTCGTCGACCTGCTCGCGCTCGGCGCAGACGAGGAATCGACGCTCGAGGTCCTGCTTGTGGCGCGAGCGGGCCTGATCGACGCGCTCGCGCAGGCCGGCGACGCGGTGCGACTCGGGGTACAGGCGGGTGATGCGTGCGGCCTCGGCGTAGGACTCGGCCCAGTGGCGATCGCGGATCATCTTCTCGAGCGATTCGAGCGACGCGATGACCTCCTTATCGAGCGTCTGGGCCCGCACACGCTCGATGCGAGCCCGGAACTCCTCGGCGTCGGCGCGGTAGCCGAAGCGCTCGGCGAGCTCTTTCACCAGGATCAACGCGGCCTCGTAGTCGCCGAGGCTGATGTCCTGCTCGATCGCCTTGCGGAGCAGCGCGCGCTCCTCCTTGCGGTGGATGATGCGCTTCGCCGTCTCGGACAGACCGCCCTCGTGCGTCAGACGCTCGATGGCCTGCGAGATGCGGTCGAACGACTCGCGCGGCGAGGGGCCCTCGGCGCTGGACGAAGCACGGAGCGCCATGGGGATCGTCGCGATGGTGAAGACCAGGGCCACGAAGGCGTAGCCGCGCAGGTCCGGCGTGAAGAGCATCATCGCCACGCACACCAGCGCCAGCCCGGCGTACATCGCGATCACGACGAACTGCGGGATGAAGACGTCCTTGCGGGGGGTGGGCTTCTTGCGATCGTCGTCGGTGGGGCTCACGACACGCCTCCTGCTCTTTCTGGCGATGCGCCGGGGCGCTTCGCCGCGTTGCGTTCCGGCGGGGTCGGCATCGCTGTGGATCGGATGCCGTGCTGTGCTTGCGGGCGCTGGCTACCGGTGGTTCGTCACCGGTGGGATGATTCCAGAGGCTAACTTCCGGGGGTCGGCTTCCGGGGGGGTTAACTTCCGGGGGTGGGATCGCCGCAGTTGCGTTCGACGGGGACGAGACAGAGGAAGCGCAGGCCCTCGGGGCCGGCGCGGAACTGGTGTTCATGATCGGCGGGAACGTAGAGCACGTCTCCACCTTTGATCGGCCGATGCTCGCCACCGAGCAGCACGGTGCCGGCGCCGGCGATGATGTAGACCTCGTGCTCGTAGTCGTGGCTGTGGTGCGGCGTGTGCCCGCCCCCCTCGACGCGGAACTGGCGCAGGGCGAAGTTCGGGGCGCCGTCCTCACGCCCGACCATGATGCGCATGGTCACGCCGGAGACGCCGGGCATATCCACGGGTGCGCACTCGACCTCGTCGATGTTGCGGATGATCATGCTCGCTCCGAAGCAGGGGCGGAGGGCGACGGGAGGGGGCGCCCACGGGGGAAGTTTGAAAGTCTACCATGCGGCGTATGCCCCAGACCGTGCCCGCACCGACGATCGAGCCCTTCGCGCTCGGCCCCTTCATGACCAACTGCTACCTCGTCCACGCCGGGAAGGGGTCGGACGCGTGGATCGTGGATGCGGGCTTCGAGCCCGCCCCGCTGCTGTCCAAGGCGCGTTCGCTGGGCGTGCGGGTGCGGGCGATCCTGCTCACCCACGCCCACGTGGACCACATCGCGGGGCTGAACGAGGCGCGAGCCGCCTTCCCCGATGCGCCGATCCTCATCCACGCCGAGGAAGAACGCTGGCTCAACGACCCGGAACTGAACCTCAGCGCCGGCCACGGCTTCCCCATCACCGCCCCGCCCGCCGACGCCCTGCTCAAGGACGGGGAGACGCTGGAGATCAACGGATCGCTCTGGCGCGTGCTGCACACCCCCGGGCACTCGCCCGGGGGCGTGACGTTCCACTGCCCGGGGGCGGGCGTCGCCCTGGTGGGCGACACACTCTTCAACGGCTCCGTCGGGCGGTTCGACTTCCCCACCAGCGACGAGCGGGCCCTCGTGCGCTCGATCAAGGAAACGCTCTACACGCTGCCCGACGCCACCCGCGTGCTGCCGGGACACGGCCCGGCCACGACGATCGGGCGCGAGAAGACCAGCAACCCCTTCGTGCGCGCCGAGCCGGCCCGATGATCGAGCGCTTCGCACGATTCCCCGCGGCTCTGGCGGAGCGTGCGAAGTCGGTGCGCCTCGCGTCGGACATCGTCGACGGCGGCGTGCCCACGCTGCTGGCGCACCCCGACTGGGAGCGCCCGGCCCCCTTCGTGCTCTGGCTGCACGGGCGCACGGTGAACAAGGAACTCGACCCCGGCCGCTACCTGCGCTGGATCCGCGCCGGGATCGGCGCGTGCGCCATCGATCTCCCCGGCCACGGCGAACGCTTCGAAAAGGACGCCCAGCGCACGGAGCGCACGCTCTACGTCGTCGAGCAGGCGGTCGCAGAAATCGACGCCGTGCTCGGCGCCCTGCGCGACTCCGAGCACGGTGCGGCGTTCGATTTCAGCCGCGTGGCCATCGGCGGAATGTCCGCCGGGGGCATGGTGACGCTGCGGCGGCTCTGCGATGCGCACGCCTTCGTGTGCGCGTGCGTGGAGTCCACCGCGGGCGATTTTTCGCGGATGCCGGCGTACGAGGGGCGGTACCCCGCGGAGATGACGCGGCGACTCGACCCCATGCAAAACCTTGAGCACTGGCGCCACCTCCCGCTGCTCGCCCTGCACTCTGATGCGGATGAGTGGGTCTCCGTCGAGGCCATCCGGTCGTTCACCGAAACCCTGCGAGAGCGTGCGGCCGCGTCCGGCGCCGATCCTGATGACGTCCGCCTCCACACGTGGCCCGAAACGGGCGCCCCGGCCGAGCACGCCGGGTTCGGACGCATGGCCAACGAGGCGAAAAACCTGCAGTCGGAGTTCCTCACACGCTGGCTCCGCCCCGAGGCGGCCCCGGCGGCGGGCGAATAACCGGCTCGGACGAGGGGTTCTCCGGTACAATCCTGATCGACGGCGCGGCCTCTCGTCGCGCCGCAACACCGGCCCCGCGGCCCAGCAGGAAGGACAACCAAATGCACCTGATCAACCGCGCCTCAATCGTCGCGCTGTGCGCCGGGCTGCTGCTCGGAGCGAGCGCCGCCGCCGCGCCCGCTGGGCTCGAAGCCGTGGATCGCGCCAATTCGCTCATGAGCGAGCGGATCATCGAGGCCCGCGACACCGGCACGGACAGCGAGGCCCTCCGCCGCCAGATCGCGATCGAAGCGCTCGCCGAATCCGGCCTTGAGGTCGGCGAGATGTCCGCCGCGCAGATCGAGCGCGCCGGGCGGCTCCTCTCGACCGCCGGGCTCTCCGACGCGGGTCGCGAGCGTCTGGGCACGCTCGCCAGGAGCGACACCGCCGACGGCGCCGTCGCCGCGGTCGCGCTCGCGGGGATGGTCGACGGCGAGGCGCCGCAGGCAGAGCGCACCGAGGCCGTCCGCAAGGCCATCACGCACCCCGGCCTCGCCGCTGCGCTCCGCCGCGGCGACGCGTCGAACGTCTTTTTCATGCTGGGCTACGCCCCTGACGAGACGCTGCAGGGCGTCCGCACCGAGGCGTTGGCGCTCGCGCACCTCTTCGACAACGACCTGCCGCCGCAGGTCATCGGCTCGGGCGTGGTCTTCGTTCGCGCCATGCTGCGCCTCGACGCCCCGGCCCAGACGCGCGAGCACGTGCGCACCGCTCTGCTCGTCCAGCACGAACGCGCCATCGGCGATGCCGCCACAGACGACGAGCGCCTCCTCGGCCGCCTCAAGCGCAACGTCGAGTACCTCGGCGGGGCCTACGCCCGGGGCGAGCTGCTCGGCCACGCATCGCCCGAGCTCACGATCACCTGGTCCAGCGACGAGACGATCGCCACGCTCGCCGACCTGCGCGGCAAGGTCGTCGTCATCGACTTCTGGGCGACGTGGTGCGGGCCGTGCATCCGCTCCTTCCCCAACCTGCGCGAACTAACGTCGCACTACTCGGGCTACCCCGTCGTGGTGCTAGGCGTCACCAGCCTGCAGGGCTCGCACGTCGGCCCCGATGAGCGCGTCGACACCACGGGCAACCCCGACCTCGAGTACGCGCTCATGAGCGAGTACCTGCCCCAGCGCGAGATGACGTGGCCCGTCGTGTTCACCTCGCAGGACGTCTACAACCCCGACTTCGGCGTGACGGGCATCCCCCACGTCGCCATCCTCGCCCCCGACGGCACGGTGCGCTACAACGGCCTGCACCCCATGGACCCCATGGAGGAGAAGACGGCCAAGATCGACGCCCTGCTCGAGGAGTTCGGCCTGCCCTCGCCCGCGGCGAACTGATCGCCCCGCGACACCACGACCGCATCCCCGCGACGCGCCGGCCACACGCCGGCGCGTCGTTTTTTTCGGCGCCGGTTTGCCCGCGCGCTGCGCCGCCGCGATGATCCGCCCATGCTGCGTCGGCTCAACCCCTTCCGAGGCCTGCCCAACCCGCTGGAGGTGTGGGCGTGGGGCATGTACGACCTGGCCAACCAGTCGTTCAGCATCCTCATCAACACGCTCTTCTTCGCGATCTACTTCACGCAGCACGTCGCGGCGCACACGGGCAAGGCGGACCTGTACTGGGGGATCGCGGTCTCGGTGAGCAACCTGCTCGTCGTGATCGCGGGGCCGGTGATCGGCGCCGTCGCGGACTACACCGGGGCGAAGAAGCAGGGGCTCTTCTTCTTCTACGTGCTGTGCGTGGGGTTCACCGGGGCGCTGGGGTTCGTCGAGCCCGGGGCGGTGCTGCTGGGGATGCTCATCTACATCGGCGGCAACTTCAGCCTCGCCTGCGGCGAGAACTTCCTCGCCTCCTTCCTGCCCGAGATCTCCACGCGGCAGAACATCGGGCGCATCAGCGCGATCGGGTGGACGATGGGCTACCTCGGGGCGCTGCTCATCCTCCCCGTGACGCTGCTCATCACCGGGCTCGACGAGATCACCGTCGATGAGTTCCGTCGCGTCTTCGTGCTCGCGGCGGTGTGGTTCCTCATCAACGCGGTGCCAACGTTCTGGTTCGTGAAGGAGCGCAAGCGGCGCGAGCAAGCGCCGCAGGCAGGGTCGCTGGTCGCGATCGGCTTCTCCCGCCTCGGGCAGACGGCGCGGGACGCCTTCCGCTACCGCCACCTCATCCGTTTCCTCATGTGCTTCTTCGTGTACGCGTGCGGCGTCCACGTGGTGATCTACTTCGCGGGCATCATCAGCATGCGCGAGTTCGGCTTCGGGCCCTTCAAGCTCACCATGTTCATGACGCAACTGACGGTCGCCGCGGGCCTGGGCGCGGCGCTCACGGGCGTGTATCAGGACAGACTGGGCCACCGGCGCACGCTGCACGCGCTGCTGTGCGTGTGGGCGGTCTCGACGCTGGGCGTGGCCTTCGCCCCGCGCGAACCGGAGCACGAGTGGGTCTTCTGGGTGGTGAGCAACTTCGTGGGCTTCGGGCTGGGCGGCATCGGCACCGCGAGCAGGGCGATGGTCGGGCTGCTCACGCCCCGGCACAAGACGGCGGAGTTCTTCGGGCTGTGGGGGCTGGCGTACAAGTCCGCCGCGGTGGTGGGCCCGGTGCTCTTCGGCGCGGTCAGCGCCTCGCCCCTGGGGATGCGGTGGGCGCTGGTGATGGTCTCGGGCTTCTTTGTGACGGGGTTCGTCGGGCTCTTCATCGTCGACGAACGCGAGGGCTCGGCCAGCGCCGACGAGGCCGAGCGGCTGGAGGCGTCGACGTTCGGACCGCCCCCAACCGAGCAACCGCAGCGCCCATAACCACCTCCCGTGCCAACCGCCTCACGTGTGCCTCCGACATGTCCCGTGCCACCGGCTTCGCCCAGCGAAGCCGGCGTCTTCAATCGACACCCTGTTCGACCGATGCACCTTCCGGCGAGCCGCGACCGTAAGGGAGCGGTTGGACGTCCGAAGCACCTTCAGCGCTCCCTCACGGTCGCGGCTCGCTAACGCGGCTCGTTGACGCATCGCACACGTTCTAGACTCCAGCCATGCCCAACCCCACCGCAACTACCCTCCCCGACGCCCGCGGCCGTTTCGGCGCGTACGGCGGCGCCTTCGTCCCCGAGACGCTCGTCGGCGCCCTGCGCGAACTCGCGCAGGCGTACGACGACGCCCGGCGCGACCCCGCGTTCCAGCGTGAACTCGACCGCACGCTCGCCGACTTCGTGGGCCGCCCCACCCCGCTGTGCTTCGCGCCGCGCCTGACGGAGCTCGCCGCGTCGCGTTCGAAGACCGGCGGCGCCGCGCAGATATGGCTCAAGCGGGAGGACCTCTGCCACACCGGCGCGCACAAGATCAACAACACTATGGGCCAGGCCCTGCTCGCGAAGCGCATGGGTCGCACGCGCATCATCGCGGAGACGGGCGCCGGGCAGCACGGGGTGGCCAGCGCCACCGCCGCGTCGCGCATGGGGCTCTCGTGCGACGTCTACATGGGCTCCGAAGACGCCCGGCGCCAGCGCCTCAACGTCGTCCGCATGCGCCTCATGGGCGCGCGGGTGATCGAGGTGGACTCAGGCTCGCGCACCCTCAAGGACGCCACCAACGAGGCCATGCGCGACTGGATGGGCAGCAGCGACACCACGCTCTACATCATCGGCAGCGTCGTCGGCCCGCACCCCTTCCCCATGATCGTGCGCGATTTCCAGAGCGTGATCGGGCGCGAGGCGCGCGAGCAGTGCCTGCGCGAATGGAACGCGCTGCCCGATTGCGTGGTGGCGTGCGTCGGGGGCGGCTCCAACGCCGCGGGCATCTTTCACCCCTTCGCGCAGGACGAGGGCGTGGCCCTCGTCGGCGTCGAGGCGGGCGGGCGATCGACGAACGCGGGCGACCACGCCGCGCCGCTGGCCTTCGGTTCGCCCGGCGTGCTGCACGGCTCGATGTCGTACGTCCTGCAGGACGAGCACGGCCAGACCGCGGACGTTCACTCCTGCTCCGCCGGCCTCGACTACCCCGGCGTCGGCCCCGAGCACGCCTACTGGAAGGACGCGGGGCGCGTGCGCTACACGCACGTCGGCGACGACGCGGCCCTCGACGCCTTCGTCGCCATGAGCGAAACAGAAGGGATCATCCCCGCGCTCGAAACGTCGCACGCCCTCGCGCACGCGATCGACCTCGCCGCCACCATGCAGCCGGACCAACGCGTGCTGGTGAACCTCTCCGGGCGGGGCGACAAGGACGTGGACGAGGCCGCACGCCTGCTCGAAGCGCGACAAAAGCCGGCGCAGTGAGCCCACGCCACGGTCAACGCGACGCGTTCACTCCGCTCGTGCGCCCAGTTCCCGCCGGAAGAACCCGGTGATCGCGTCACGAACGGCCCGATCGTCAACAAGGTCGTTGTGCCCGACGATGTTGGAACTGACGACCTCCACGCGCACGCCCGCGTCTCGGGCGGCGCCAGCGATGACTTCCGCGTGGCGGAAGGGCACGATGGCGTCGGTGGTCCCGTGGACGATCAGCAGCGGGCGCTCGCCCAGCCGCGCAACGCTGTCCGTCGCGTCCGCGCCGGGCCTGATGAGCAACCAGCCCAGCCCCGGCAGCTTCTCGTTGGCGATCCGACGCCACCCGCTGAACCCGGCCCCCGCGACGGCCGCCCGCACCTCTTCGCGGTCCGCGGCCATCGCCAGCGCGACGGAGGCTCCGAGGCTCACTCCATAGATGCCGATGCGATCGGCGTCCACGTCCTCTCGTGTACGCAAGTACTCGAGCGCCGCGTGCGCATCGGTGATGACGTCTTCGCGGCGCATGCCCCGCGTGGCGCGGTCCGAGCGGCCGTAGGAGCGGTAGTCGAAGCACAGCACGTTGAATCCCTCGTCGATGAGGAACTCGCTGAACCACCAGTGCGTGGAGACGTTGCCGGCGTTGCCGTGCACGTGCAACACCGTTGGCGCTCGCTCGCCGGGCGCCACGCCGCGCGCCGGGGCGAACCAGCCGTGCAGAGTGAGGCCGTCCGGCGTCTCGAACCGCACATCTTCGATGCCAGCGGGCGTCGGGAAGGGCGCACGACTCGGGAAGAAGAACACTCGTTCCACGAAGCGGGTCGCTCCCACAACGGTCAGGATCACCGCCAGCAGCGCAAGCGTGATCACCGTGCGCACCGAGCGTCGCCGCCAATCCCGCAACGCCCACGCCGGCGCTCGTTGTCTTTTTTCAGCCATTGCGAGCGCGGCGCAGCCCGCGCCGGCGGCTCCACACGGCCCGAACCCTCGCCGCGGCGAACGCCCACGCCCCGATGAACACATCCGCCGCGGCCCGCATCCGCAGCACGGTGCGGAGCCGGCGGAGCGAGGCGTCGTCGGGGTCGATCGTCAGGGCGTGCTGCACCCAGTGGCGGGCCCGCGAGAGTTGTCCCTGCTCGTAGTGCGCGAGGGCGAGGTTGTGCATCGCCGGCGCCATCATGGGATCGTGCCGCAGCGCTGTTTTCGTTGATTCGATGCCCTTGGCGCGGTCGTTGCTCAGGAAGCACGACACCGCGTGAAGGTGATGGCGCTGGGCGGAGTTGGAATCGCGTTCGAGCAACGCGGCGAAGACGCGCTGGGCGTCGCGCGCCGCCTGGGCGTCGAGCAGCAGCATGCCCAGCTCCTCCAGCTCCGCCTCGGTGCGGTCGCCGACGTTGCGGTGCAGGTCGCGGAGCTCCGCCCGCAGGTGCTTGCGGGCGTCGGCGGGGTTGTTGCGACGCAGCGCGATGGCCGCGAGACGCAGCCGCACGCACGGGTAATCAGGCTCGAGGCGCAGGGCCACGCGGAACGACGCGACGGCCTCCGCGTCCTGCCCCTGCCGCTGGGCGAGGTCGCCGAGGTAGAAGTGGGCGTCCGCGTTGTCGCTCTCGATCTCGAGGACGCGCCGGAACTTCTCGCTCGCCTCGCCGAGACGGTTCATGTCGACGAGCAGGCAGCCGAGGTCCAGCAGCGTATCGATGCAGCCGGGATGCTCGCGAAGCTCGGTGAGGTACAGCTGGCGGGCGCGTTCCTGACGGCCCGTCGCGGCGTAGGCGCCGGCGAGGCGGGCGTGCACGCGGGGCAGGTCGGGCTGCAGGCGCGCCGCCTCACGGAGGCACCAGATCGCCTTCTCGTGCAGGGCGCGGTCCATCAGTGATTCGGCGATGTTGGCGTACGCCTGCGCATCTTCGTTCTCGTACTGCCGCGCGAGATAGAACATCGTCTCGGCCTGATCGTGATCGTTCAGCGCGGTGTAGGCCTCGATGCGGTGCACGTAGGACTCGGCTTTCGAGGGCTCCAACCGCTGTACACGCTCGAACCACTCGATAGCGTCGGTGTACCGCTCGCTGCGCAGGCAGTTGACCCCGAGCGCCATGACGATCTGCACGTCCTCGGGATCGAGCCGGTGGGCGTCGAGGAAGGCGCGCTGGGCCTGCTCCGGCTTGCCGGAGGCTTCGAGCGTCAGGCCGAGGTTGAAATGCCACTCAGCCCGGAAGGGGTTGAGCGAGAGCGCCTCACGCAGCTCGGATTCGGCCTCGTCCCAACGCCCGGCCTCGTAGAGCTCGTGCGCCCGCTCGACGTGCCGCTCTGCGTCGAACCATTCGTTCATCGCTTGCGTCGCCTTGCGCTGCGGGGTGAGGCCGGTCGGGGTGAAAGAACACGCTCGAGGGGGCTCGCGATGCCTCGCGCCCGCCTCGGTAAGAGTATAGTCGGCACAAGCAACCACCGGTTCCAGCAGGGAACCAGAAACCCTCAACAGGATCAAACGCGGCGTGAGCACGATGCCACACAACGCCTGCGAATCGAGCCGCTGCGGCACGCGGTGGCTGTGGTGCGCCGCCGCCGCGATTCTGCTGACGCTCCATCCCCCCGCTCACGCGCTGCAGGACGCTCCGCCGCCCGCGGCGAACGACGCGTCATCGGCGTCGACGACGCCCGACGAGCCCGAGACGGAACCAACCGACACCGAACCGGCGCGAGCCGCCCCCGACGCCGTCGAACCGCCCGTCCCCGGCCTGCTCAACCCTGCGCTGGACCAACACGCCCGCATCGCCGACGCCCAGCGGTTGCTCGCCGCCGGCGGCGACGGCGATCGCGCTGTTCTCATCCGCGCACTTGCCCCCGATAGCCCTGCGGGCAGCGCCCAAGCGCTCCTCCAGGCCGTTCTCGGGAACGGAACAGTGGCAAGCGGTGCTTCCGGAGGCCCGCCACCCTCGTGGCTGATCGGGGCGCTGGGCGCTGCGCTCCCCAACGCCGGGCCTGAACTTACGCCCATGCTGCTCGAAGCCCTCTCCAGAAGCCTCAGCCGCGATGCGATCGAGCCCCTCATCGCGTTCGTCCAGACCCAGCGTCCGCCGGAGAAATTGGCGCTCGCGTTCAACTGCCTCCGCCGCCAGTCCGGGAGAGAGGACATCGGCCCGGACGCCGCGGCGTGGGCGGCGTGGTGGCGCGAGGTCCAGTGGATCCCCGAGGGCGAGTGGAGACTCCGCGTCGGCGCGGCCCACGCCGCCCGCGGCGCCCGGCTCGCGCGCGAACGCCAGGCCATGGTTGCTCGAGTCGTCGATTTGCTGGGACGGCTCCACACCGTCACCCCCGTGGACCAGCGCTCCCCCCTGCTGGCATCGATGCTGCGCGATGAACTGGTCGAGGTTCGCCTGCTGGGCGTCGATTTCGCCTCGCGTGCGCTCGTCAACGCCCAACCCCTCGACGCCAGCGTCACCAGCGCGGCGTTCGAGTGCCTCACGCACGTTGACCCGCTCGTCCGCGCGGGAGCCACCCGGCTGCTCGAGAACCTTGCGCCGGAGGAGGGCCGCCCACGGCTGCTCGATGCGCTGATGGTCGAACGCGACCCGCGCGTCGCGGCGCCGTTGCTCCGCCTGCTCGCCAAACGCCCCTCCCCCGCGTACACCGACGACGCGCTCCGGTGGCTCGAGCGCGAAGGACCCGCCCGCGACGCCGCGGCCGATTCACTCCTCGCCCTCCACCGTGCCAACACCCTCGCCGACGCCGCCCGGACCCGGTCTCTGAGCGTCGTGCGGGGCATCGCCCCCGAACGGCTCACGCCGGGCGTGCTCCGGCTGATGGGCGCGCTGGGCGACGCCTCCGACGCGCCAGTCCTTCAGGAACTGCTCGGGCACGCCGATCGCGCCGTCCGCCTCGCGGCTGCTGAGGCCCTCGCCGCGTTCGAGCCCGGCGTCGACCCGCTCCTGCGGGCCGCAGCGACGGACACGGACATCATCGAGAGCGCCGCACGCGCCGTCATCGCCCATCGCAGGACCGCGACGGGCTACCGGGCGTTCGAGCCCATCGCTCGCGGGGCGGGCGATCGCGCGCTGGACGCCCTCCGTCGTGTCGCCTTGTCGTTGCCGCTTTCCCACGCGGCGGTGGTCGCCGAAACGACTGATGAGCCCGGCGCACGCGAGGCGTTCATTCTGTCGATTGCCGACCGGCTCAAACAAGCCCACGACGAGGCCGCAGACGCGGCCCGGCTGGTCGCCATGCTGGCCGACTTGCGGCTGCGTCGCGACGACGCCTCGGGCGCCCTGGCCGCGCTCGACATGCTCGCCAACCGTGAGATCACCGCCAACGCGTTGCTGGATCGCCTGCGACTGCACGCGTGCCTCTCTCTGGACCGCCTCGACGACGCCGCGGCGACACGGGCTTCGCTCTCGGACTGGCTGGATTGGATCGAGCCACGGATCGAAAACCAAGCCGCAGTTAGAGCGTTTGAACGTGCTTCGTCGCTTTTCGGCGCCCCCGACGGCGGGGAAGCCGCGGACCGCTACACCCGCCTGGCCACCGCGCTGCGGCCCTCCGCGCCCTCTCCGACCGTGACCAGCGACGCATCCCCCGACCCCGACCCGGCGCCGCCGCCGGGAGACGACACGAGCCCCGAGCCCGGCGACGGGTGAGGAGGCGCGCGTCCGAGTGCGCGACAATCTGGGGACGCGCCATGAAAGTGTTCGCTAACTTCTACGCGTCAAAATAGGGGAGCAATGCCGCGCAATGCGGGGCAGATGTTCGTTTTCTGTTCTGAATCGAAACTTCCGACGCGCTCCGCGGCAGGTTCCCGGACGCGGCCCCGGGGCGAGTCATCCACAATATTGCGCATTCCGCAATTTTTCCCTTGAAATCCACGCCATCCCGAGTCATATATGAGGGTGAGTTTCCCCGAACCCCTTGATGACCGCGTCATGGCAGCCAGCGTCCCTGACGCACCGCAGCACGCGAGAGAGACCGCCGCGAGGATGAGCGAGCCGCGATTCCAGAAACCCGGATACGTTTTCTGAGCGTCCGTCGCCGTCGGCAGCCGCGCCTGTTGTGACGCGCGTGTTTCACAGAAGTTTCACGACGGTTCATCCGGAACCGTCAAGTCCGTGCCTCCTCGTACGCCGAGCGGCCCTCTCGCCCGGCACGCAACCGCAGATCCAACGGCTTCGGCCGTTTCGAGTTGAGTTCGTCAGTCCCGTTCCCGTGCCCATCGTCTGTGCACGGGATTCCAAGAATCGAATGCGATGGTCGCATTCATACTCGCGTCGTCCCAGTGGCGGCGCAGTGAGGAGATTCAGTCATGAAGATCGGTTTTATCGCAGCAGCGGCCGGTCTCGCAGTTGGCACCGCCCTGTGCGCGAGTCCTCTCGAGGATTTCCGCGCACTCGGGCCCGATGGGTTCCGTGCCCCCAACAGTGAGATCCCCGTCAACACCATGGGCTTCGTGCCCGAATCCGAAACCGTGTTCATCGGTGTCGAAAGCGGATTCGGCAACCTCGCCCGCGGTTCCTACGGCGAGCGCGGCAACCCCGTGGTCACCATGTCCGCGGACTTCGACGACCTCGCCCTGATCCCGACTCCGCTGAGCGGCCAGCAGGCCAACGCGACGTGGACGAACCACCCCCTCGACAACTCCACGCAGCTGGCCATGTTCGGTCAGGGCCAGCCCTTCTCGGGCGCGGTGGACACCCCGGTCGGTGGCAACACGTCGACGAAGCTCCGTCTGTTCACGAACTTCGTGCCCGCCCCCGGCTTCTACTTCGGCTGGGCCCTGGACACGATCCTGCAGTTCACGACGATGCCCCCGATGAACAACGCGGTTGAGCTCTTCAGCTTCGCGCCCGACACGGGCGTTCCGCTGCGCGCCTCGATCGAGGTGTTCAACACCGGCACGACCGAGCTCCACACGAGCGAGACGGTCTTCGGCACGTCGGGCTTCATCTCCACCCGCCTGCTCTGGGGCGGCACCTCCACCGGCGGCTCCATCCCCGCCGGCCCCATCGAGTTCATCTACTTCCTCGGCCAGGACCCCGACAGCTTCACGTCGGGCCTCTTCGTCGTCTGTGAGTACATGGGCTCCGCTCCCGCGGGCTCGAACGTCGGCGACCCTGTCCAGTTCCCCGTCAACAGCTGGCACCGGCTCGTGCACGAGTTCACGGCGGACAACATCGTCAACACGTACATCGACTTCCTCGACGGCCAGGGCGAGTTCCTCATCATGGAGCGCCCCGTCTGGCTGAGCCCCTTCGTCGACTCGATGGGCTCGAACTCCTCGTTCCAGACCCAGGGCCAGACCGTGTTCTTCGACAACGTCAACATCGTCGGCATCCAGCGCATCCTGCCCGTCGCGCCGCCGCTCGAGTGCGACGAGATGACCGACCAGTACGTCGATGACATGGAGTGGCTGAACGCCGGCCAGCTCCGCGGCCAGAGCCCCCGCTGGTTCGACGCCCTGAGCTCCGGCGCCGCTGTCATCAACGTCGGCGGTTCCCAGATGATCCGTCAGCGCAACGTCTTCATCGACGACTTCTTCCGTGAAGAGTTCCGCACCAACCTGCCCACCTCGGTGGCGGCTGGTGGCCAGTCGTTCCAGCTTTGCGTTGAGGCGCACGTCTCGGCCGGCAACACCACGATCCGTGGCATCTCGGCTCGTGCGACCGCTTCGTCCTCGCCCCTCGCGGACAACCTGACCTTCCGTCACTTCGTCGGTTACTCCGACCCCAACGACCCCGTCAACCCCTTCTACCAGACCGGCCTCTACACCCAGCTCAACCCGAGCTTTGACTACACCGAAGTCGGCACCAACCCCTTCGACAACATCCCCGTCCTGGGCACCGACCTCATGCTGATCGGCCCCTTCGCCAGCGGCGGCAGCAACAAGAACGTCTGCACGACGATCAACGAGTTCGAAGACATGGACGTGACGGTTGACGGCACGCCCTACGGCTCCGGCCTCTCGGCGTTCCGCACCACCATCGTCCGCGCCTCCTTCGAGTCGCGCAACGACAACTCCGGCTTCAACAACGACTTCCGCATCGACAACCTCGTCCTGAGCTGCAGCACGCTGCCCGACGTCACCTTCCCCGACTTCGAGATCATCTACGACGACGACCTCGAGTGGGCTATCCCCAACGTCATCATCGGCCAGCAGGGCGACGGCTCCGGCGACGGCCGCTGGGGCTCCTCGGCGAACGCCATCGTCCGTGACCTCGGCGCCAAGACCCAGGTCCTCGAGATGGAAAACCGCTTCCTCGACACCGACCCGCTGCCCCCCGATGACCCAGACTTCATCTTCTTCACCGCCGCCTTCACCAACCTCCCCGAGGTCATCGCTTCCTCGACCCGCGGCTACGTTGTCTCCGGTCGCTACAAGCTGACCGACGGCACCACCACCCGCCTTTGGACCATCTTCACCGACTCTGAGGTCGATGGCGACTTCATCTCGGTCAGCGGCCGTCTGGCTTACAGCTCGGTCACCCAGACCTTCTGGGTCCAGGGCCCCGATCCGGACGACGATCTCACCGCCATGCCCCCGGTCATCAACCCGCCCGTGTGGATCAACACCGGCAAGTCGCTCTCCGACTTCCCCGGCGTTGGCTTCAACACGTGGTTCAAGCTGACCATCCACTTCAACCTCAGCGGCCAGTACACCTTCCGCATCAACAACCGCCTCCTCACCGACTCCAGCAACAACCCGCTCGTGGTTGACGCTCGTCGCGCTGTTGACGGCAACGGCAACCTCTTCATCCGCAAGGACCTGGCCCGTCTCACCATCGGCATCGGTGACGAGAACACCGCCACCCCCGGTTCGACCATGTACGTGGACGACATCCGTGTGTGGGCCCTCCCCTGCCAGGGCGACACGAACTTCGACGGCGTCGTCGAGTTCGCCGACCTGTCCAACGTCCTCGCGACGTTCGGCCAGACCGGTCCCAACCTCATCGGCAACATCGCGCCCGACAGCAACGGCGACGGCGTGCCCGATGACAACACCGTCGGCTTCCCCGACCTCGCAGCCGTTCTCGGTGGCATCGGCATCGTCTGCGACTGATTCATCTCGCATGACGCCAACGGGCGTCTGAGATGATCTCATGCAAATCCCGCCGGGGAGGGCTCAAGCCCTCCCCGGCTTTCTTTTTTGCCCAACCAATACGCTGCTCACGCCCGTCTGCACGCCCCTGCTGCGCGCACAGAACCGGTTCACGCAACACGGCTCATCGCCGCGCAGCGCCACCGTTGCACACGCATGGATTCAGCGCCGCAGCGCAGCGCCGCGATCACGCATCGTCGAGCAGGTCGACCGCCTCGAAGGGCTCGCCCTCGAGCATCCGCAGGCTGGCGCCGCCGCCCGTCGAGACGTGGCTCACCTTTTCGGCCACGCCGAACTGCTCGGCCGCCGCGGCGGAGTCGCCGCCGCCGACGATCGTCGTCGCGTTGTTCGCCTGCGTGGCCCGCGCCATCGCGTCCGCGACGGTCTTCGTGCCCGCCCGGAAGGCGCCCCACTCAAAGACGCCCATCGGCCCGTTCCACACGACGGTCTTGGCCCTCTCGATCACCCGCGCGTACGTCGCCTGCGTCTTGGGCCCGATGTCCAGACCCATGAACCCGTCGGGGATGCCGCCCTCGCTGACCCGGATCTCGTCGGGACGCTCCGTGAACGAATCCGCGCACACGTGATCGGCCGGGAGGTGAAGGTCGCACTTCTCCTTCGCGGCTCGCTCGAGGATCCGCTTCGCGTCCTCAAGACGATCCTCCTCGACGCGGCTCGCGCCCACGTCCTGCCCCCGCGCCCGCAGGAAGGTGTACGCCATCGCCCCGCCGACGAGGATCGAGTCCGTCATGGGCAGCAGCCGCTCGATCGCGCCGAGCTTGTCCGAGACCTTGGCCCCGCCCAGCACGGCGACGAAGGGCGCCGCGGGCCGCTCCAGCGCATCGGAGAGGTAGGCGATCTCCTTCTGGACGAGCGCCCCGCAGACCACGGGCTTGCCGGCCTGCTTCATGGCCCGCGGCAACGCGACCATCGAGGCGTCGGCGCGGTGGCAGGTGCCGAAGGCGTCGTTGCAATACACATCCGCGAGCCCGGCGAGCTTGGCCGCGAACTCCGCGTCGCCGGCCTTCTCGCCCTTGTGGAAGCGCAGGTTCTCCAGCAGGACCACGCCCCCCGCCTCCATCGCCGCGATCGCCTGCTTCGCGGCGTCGTCGGTGCAGTCGTGGGAGGGGAAGGCGACGGGGACGCCCAGGAGCTCGGCGAGGCGTTCGGCGCAGGGCTCGAGGCTGTTGCCGGGCTCGTGCCCCTCCCCCTTGGGGCGACCGAGGTGCGAGATCAGGATCAGCCTCCCGCCGCGGTCGATCACCGATCGGATCGTCGGCAGCGCCATGCGGATGCGCCGGTCGTCGGTGATGCTCCCGTTGTCGAGCGGGACGTTGAAGTCAACGCGCACCAGCACGCGCTTGCCGGCGACGTCGGTGCGATCGATGGTCTGCTTGGCCACGGCTGGTCTCTCCTAGCGATTGTGTGATCCGGCGCACCGGCGCTGCGGTCGGCGCGGGCGCCCGGAGGCCATCGTACCCGCACCCCACGGGCTCGCGCTCGGCGTACAGTGCCCGCGTGCGACGCTTTCCCGTGATCGTCGGCCCGACCGCCGGGGGCAAGAGCGCCCTCGCGCTCGACCTCGCCGCGCGCTTCGGGAACGCGGAGATCGTCAGCGCCGACTCGATGCAGGTCTTCCGGCGCATGGACATCGGCACCGCCAAACCGACGCCCGAAGAGCGGGTCGCCGTCCCCCACCACCTCATCGACATCGTCGAACCGAGCGAGCCCTTCAGCGTCGACGACTGGCTGGGCCGCGCCGAGCGGGTGATCGCCGACGTACGGGCACGAGGCGCCCTCCCCATCGTCGTCGGCGGCACGCTGCTCTACGCCAAGGCCCTGCTCGAGGGCCTCTTCGAGGGTCCGGAGCCCGACGCCGCCCTGCGCGACGCCCTCGCCGCGATGGACCCGCACGAACGACGCGCCGAACTCGAACGCGTCGACCCCGCCGCGGCCGCGCGGATCCACTTCAACGATGTCCGGCGCACGGTCCGCGCGATCGAGGTGCATCGCCTCACCGGCACGCCGATCAGCGCCTTGCAACGCGAGTGGGAGAGCGGCCGCACCCGCCCCGACGCCCTGCTTGTCGGGCTGGACTGGCCCACGGAAGCGATCAACCGGCGCATCAACGCCCGCGTCCGCGAGATGGTGGGCCGCGGGCTGGTCGCGGAGGTGCGGGCGCTCTGGGAACACGGGGTGCTCGGCGCCCAGGCGCGGGAGGCGCTGGGCTACAAGCAGCTCGTCGGAGCGTTCGAGCGGGGCGGGTCGGAGGAGGCGATCGCGGACGCGGTGGAGCGGATCAAGGTCGAGACGCGACGCTTCGCCAAGAATCAGCGGACGTGGCTTCGCCGGCTCCGCACCACCCCCGGATCGTTGTGGATCGACGCCGCGTCCGACCCCGCCGAGACGTGGGGGCAGCGGGCCCTGGAGGCTCTCGAGCCCTGATGCGCAGGGGTTGCGCGGGTGAACAGACGTGCTGGACCGAGGGGGCCCCGGCATCCTGACAGCATGTGAACAAAACCGGCCGTCTTGACATTTCCCCCCGTTCCGCCTTACCTCGGAACGCCCGAGAGCCGAATGGCGTGCCACTCGGACCTGGGAGAATATGGCCAAGAAACCTACTACAACCCGAACAAAGAAGGCGCCAACCAAGAAGACGGCGCGGTCCAAGGCCGGCGCCCCGCGCTCCAAGGGCTCGTCGGAGCGCGTCAACGCCACCGGCAAGCAGTTGGTGATCGTGGAGTCGCCGGCCAAGGCGAAAACTATCAATAAATACCTCGGCTCCGGCTACGTGGTGAAGGCCTCGGTGGGCCACGTCCGCGACCTGCCGACGAAGTCGAAGAAGGGCGAGAAGGCCCCCGTGCCCGGCGTCGACCTCGAGCACGACTTCGAGCCCTCCTACGAGGTGCTGCCCGGCAAGTCCAAGACGGTGACCGAGCTCAAGCGGGCGGCCAAGCAGGCCTCCGACATCTGGTTCGCGACGGATCTTGACCGCGAGGGCGAGGCGATCGCCTGGCACCTCGCGCAGGAACTGGGCATCAAGCCCGGCGACGCCAAACGCGTGGTCTTCAACGCCATCACGGCGACGGAGATCAAGCGGGCGTTCTCCAACCCCCACCCGATCGACGAGAACAAGGTCAACGCCCAGCAGGCCCGGCGCGTGCTCGACCGCATCGTGGGCTACCAGGTGTCGCCGCTGCTGTGGAAGAAGGTGGCCCGGGGCCTGAGCGCCGGGCGGGTGCAGTCCGTCGCGGTGCGCCTCGTCGTGGAGCGCGAGCGCGAGATCCGCGCCTTCGTGCCCGATGAGTACTGGCGCATCACCGGGCGGTTCGCGCTCGACGAATCGACCGCCAGGAAGCTCATGGGCGAGTGGGGCGCGTTCCTCGAGACGCGCGACGAGAAGGGCGCAGTGCCCACGATCAAGGCCCAGAACGCGTGGCTTGCCCAGCGCGGCGCCGTGAGTGCCGAGCTCGTCGAGGTCGGTGGCGAGAAGTTCGAGATCGCCGGCAAGGGTGGCGACGACGCGGCCCAGCCCGCCGATCTCTCCCCGCGTGTGCTCGACGTCGTGCGGCTCGCCGGCCTGACGAACGTCGAGGCCGACGCCGCGGAGGACGAAGCCGCCAAGGGCCCCGCGCGGTGGAAGCGCACGGTCACCGGGACCGTCGACGCCTCGACGCCCTACAAGGTCACGTCCATTGAGACGAAGCGGACGAGTTCGCGTCCGCCCGCGCCGTTCATCACGTCCACGCTGCAGCAGGCCGCGTCGTCGCGCCTCTCCTTCGGCGCCCAGCGCACCATGCGGGCTGCGCAGCAGTTGTACGAGGGCGTGGACATCCCCGGCGAGGGCTCCGTCGGCCTCATCACGTACATGCGTACGGATTCGACGCACCTCACTGGCGACGCCATCCAGATGGCCCGCGACTTCATCCAGCGCACCTATGGCGACAAGTACCTGCCCGAGAAGCCCAACTTCTTCTCCTCATCCAACAGGTCGGCGCAGGAGGCGCACGAGGCGATCCGCCCCACCTCGCTCGATCACCCCCCCGAGAAGATCCGCAACTCCCTCAAGCCAGATCAGTTCCGCCTTTACCAGCTCATCTGGGACCGCTTCGTCGCCTGCCAGATGACGCCCTCGCAGTGGGACGCGACGAGCGTGCTCATCACCGGCGGCACGGACCCCAAGACCCCCGTCACCTTCCGTGCTACTGGGCGCGTGCTGGTGTTCGACGGCTACCTCCGCGTCGCCGGCGTGCCGCAGGCCACCGACGAGCAGACGCTGCCCTCGCTCGAAGAATCGCGGCCCATGTGCCCGTTCGCCATCGAGCCAGACCAGCGCTTCACCTCGCCCCCGCCGCGGTACAGCGAGGCCTCGCTCATCAAAACGCTCGAGAGCGAGGGCATCGGCCGCCCTTCCACGTACGCCTCGATCATCCAGGTGATCCAGGACCGCAAGTACGCCGAGCAGATCGAGCGGCGCTTCTACGCGACCGACCTCGGTGAGGTCGTGACCGACAAGCTCATCGAGGCCTTCCCCGAGATCATGGAGCTCGGCTACACCCGCGACCTCGAGCTCGAGCTCGACTCCATCGAGGACGACAACAAGGACTGGATCGCTGTCCTGCACTCCTTCTACGGCCCCTTCAAGGACCAGCTCGAGCGCGCCCACGACGAGCTCACCCACGCCAAGGCCGAGACCACGCCCGCGCCCGCCGAGTACAAGTGCGAGAAGTGCGGCAGCTCGCTCGTCTACCGCTTCGGCAAGAGCGGGCGGTTCCTCTCCTGCTCCACCTACCCCACCTGCGACTACGCCTGCCCCATCGACCGCGAGGGCAAACCCCGCCCGATCGAGGTCTCCGACGTCGCCTGCCACAAGTGCGGCAAGCCGATGATCAAGCGCACCGGGCGATTCGGCCCCTTCTACGGCTGCTCCGGCTACCCCGAGTGCGACGGCATCCTCAAGGCCGACAAGCAGGGCCGCCCCGTCGCCCCCGCCACGCCGCCGCTGGAAACCGACATGCCCTGCACCAAGTGCAGCGACGGCGCCCTCGTTCTCCGCAACGGCGCCCGCGGGCCGTGGCTCTCGTGCTCTCGCTACCCCAAGTGTCGCGGCCGGGGCAAGTGGTCCGAACTGACAGACGACGTGCGCACCAAGTGGGAGAACGCGCTGGCCGCGCACGAGAAGGCGCACCCGACGCCGATCATCCGCGACCTCGAGGGCGAGGCCCTGACGGACGCGAAGGGCAAGCCCATCGAACGCGAGGGCGAGGGCGACGACGCCGGCAGCGCCGCCGCCTGACCCGCCCCGGCGCCGGAGCGCGCCGACAGACTCGACCGATCCTGTAGGCTGGGCGTCGCCGGAGCGTGCCGCCCCGGCCGGTGATCACGCATGACGGACGTCGGCGAACAACCGCGACCCTCTACCCCCGGCGACCCGCCCAAGCCCGCGTGGCGCGCGGTCTTTTCCCACATCAACAACGCCCGCGACTGGTGGCTGGTCTGCATCGGCGCGATGATCGGCGTCGTCACCGCGATGGGCGCGATCGGGTTCGTGACGCTCGTGCACTGGGCCGAGGACCGCGCCGCGCAGGCCGCGCGGGAGTGGCCGTGGTGGACGCTCCCCGCCATCCCCATGCTCGGCGCCCTGCTCACGGGGTTGCTCGTCCACTACTTCGCGCGTGAGGCGCGCGGGCACGGCGTGCCCGAGGTGATGGACGCCATCGTGCGCCGGGGCGGCAAGGTGCGCCCGCGTGTGGCGATCGTGAAATCCATCGCCAGCGCGTGCACGATCGGGTCGGGTGGGTCGGCCGGCGCCGAGGGGCCCATCGTGCAGATCGGCGCCGCCATCGGCAGCGCGATCTCGCAGGTGCTGCGGGTCTCGCGCGAGCACACCAACACGCTGCTCGGCTGCGGCGCCGCGGCGGGCATCGCCTCGGTCTTCAACGCCCCGATCGCGGGCGTCTTCTTCGTGCTGGAGATCCTGCTCCGCGACTTTTCCGTGCGCACGTTCACGCCCATCGTGATCGCCAGCGTCTTCTCGACCGCCGTCACGCAGGCCGTGCTCGGCGAGAACGAGGCCCTCTTCGCCTCGGCGCGCGAGATCGAGGGCTACGCCTTCACGTTCGGCGAGCTCCCCAGCTACATCGCGCTGGGGCTCCTGTGCGGCGTGATCGCGGTGATCTTCGTGCGCATGCTCTACGCGTCGGAGGACGTCGCCGCCCGCGTGCCGGTGCACCCGGTGGTCAAGCCCGTCATCGGCGCGCTGCTGCTGGGGCTGCTCGGGCTGGCGTACCTCGCGATGCTCCGCGGCGGGCCGGGCGCACCGACGTACCCCTCGTTCTTCGGCAACGGCTACGAAGCGATCCGCAACCTCATCAACCCCATCTCGTACCGCGCCGGCGCATCGGACGCGATGGCCAACGTGCCCATCGGCGGCGTGCTGGACGCCGAACTCGCCTCCGCCGTGCCCTTCACGCTCTGGGTCGTCGGGCTGATGCTGGTCTTCAAGATCGTGGGAACGTGCTGCACGCTGGGCTCGGGCGGATCGGGCGGCGTGTTCGCGCCCTCGCTGTTCATGGGCGCCGCCGCGGGCGCCGTGTTCGGCATCGCGCTCGAACGCATCGGCCTCATGCCCCCGGGCGGCTCTCCCGCGGCGTACGCGCTGGTGGGCATGGCGGCGCTCGTCGCGGGCACCACGCACGCGCCGCTGACCGCCATCCTCATCCTCTTCGAGATCACGCGCGACGTGTACGTGCTGCTGCCCATCATGCTCGCGGCCGTGGTCGCCACGCTGCTCGCGCAGTTGCTGCTGCGTGACTCGGTCTACTCACTCAAGCTGCGCCGCCGGGGCGTGCGTCTGGGCACGACCATGGACTGGACGATCATGCGGCGCATCAACGCCCGGCAGGTGCAGCTCACGCCGCACGTCGGCGTCCGCCTCGGCGATCCGGCGTCGCGGCTGCTCGACATCGTCCAGCGCTACCAGGTGGAGGACTTCGTCGTGCTCAGCGCCGACGGGCGCTACGCGGGCATGGTCACCGGGCGCGACCTGCGCACCGCGCTGATCGCGCACGAGGCGCTCCCCCTGCTCGTCGTCGAGGAACTCACGCGCACCGACCTGCCCACCATCGATCCCAACGAGACGCTCGACACCGTCATGGACAAGTTCTCCGGGCACGACGTCTCCAGCCTCCCCGTGGTGGACCCGGACGACACCTCCCGCGTCCTGGGCCTGATGACCCGCGCCCGCATGCTCCAGCGCTACCAGCGGGCGCTGGAGGAAGACTGATCCGGCGCCGGACGCGACAACCCACGCCCCGCCGGCGACAATCACTCCGTGGACGCCGCCCCCCACCCACCCCGGTTCACCTTCCGCCGCGCCGACAGGCTCACCCACGCGCGTGAGTTCCAGGCCGTCTACAAGGCCGGCGTGCGCAAGGTGCGCGGCCCGCTGATCGTCTTCGCGTTGCCCAACGGGCTCCCGCGGGCGCGTCTCGGCCTCTCCGTCGGGCGGCGCGTGGGCAACGCCGTGGCGCGCAACCGAGTCAAACGCCTCGTCCGCGACGCCTTCCGACTCGAACGGCACGCCCTCCCGCCGGGGTACGACCTCGTCGTGAGCGTGCGCCCGCACGAACCCGTCGGCCTCGCCGAGCACCGCGCCCATTTCTCGGCCGCGTGGCGCGCGCTCGACAAGGAATGGCGGCGACGCGAGCAGCGACGCGGCGGCGGCGATGCGCCCATCGACCCGACGACCGATGCCTCCGGGGGCGCCTCCGGGGGCACTTCCGGGGGCACGCCGTGAGCGCGCCGATCGACAACACGGCGAAGCGGCGCGCCAGGCTCGCCGCGCCGCTGATCGCGCTGGTGCGCGGGTATCAGATGGCCCTCTCGCCCATCTTCGGCGGCCGATGCCGCTTCCACCCCTCGTGCAGCCGGTACGCGATCGACGCACTGCGCGAGCACGGCCCACTGCGAGGGTCGTGGCTCACGGTGCGTCGTCTGCTCCGATGCCACCCGCTGGGCGGATCGGGCTTCGACCCGGTTCCCGACCCCTCGCCGCCCCGACATCGCCCAAACGAAGAGCGAAACGGTGGGTGAGGTCAAGTCGGGGCCTGACGCGGGACGAATGTAAGCGTACACTCACTCCAGTGACCGGGTCGCCCGGCCCGGCGCCCATACTCCACCCGCACGAGGCCCTCGACCGCGTCCATGAGCAGACTCCCCGCGAAAGAACGACGCGAGCAGTTGCTCGACAAGGCCGCCGGCCTCTTCGCCGAGCGCGGGTATTCCGGCGCAACCACCGCCGAACTGGCCAAGGCCGCCGGCGTGACCGAGCCGATCATCTACCGGCACTTCGCCTCCAAGAAAGACCTCTTCATCGCCCTGATCCGGCGCACGGGCGTCGACACCATCCGCTTGTGGAAGGACTATCTCGGCGATGCCCCGACCCCCGCCGAGCGCCTGGCGCGACTCATCGGCGCCAACCCCATGGTGCTCGATCAGGGCCGCGGCGTGTACCGCGTCATCGTGCAGGCGATGACCGAGTCGCAGGACGACGACGTGCGCGAAGCGCTGCACGAGCACATCGCGGCCCTGCACGCGTTCCTCACCGAGCAGATCGAGGTCGCGCAGGAATCCGGCGCGGTCAGCAAGCGGTTCACGCCCTCCATCACCGCGTGGCTGCTGCTGCACCTCGGCCTCGGATACGGCATGCTCGCCGCCCTGAACGTGCCCGGGCACGCCGTCGACGCCGACGGCAAGCACAAGCACGTGCGCGACGCGATCGAGGAACTCATGCTGGGGCGCCGCGAGGGCTGAACCGCGGGGCTACTCGCTCGTGCGCGGGTGAGCGTGCAGCACCGGCATCTGCTCGAAATACGGCCGGATGATCGCCGATTCGGCCCGCTCGAATCCCCCGTACTCGCCGTCGAAGTGCACGCGCCCGTCGTGCAGCATCACGACGCGCGGGCGGAGTCGGCGCAGGAGCTCACGGTCGTGGGTGATGATGACGGTGGTGCGTGCGCACGCCCCGCTGCGCTGCTCGCGGTGCGTCTCGGCGATGAGCTCGTGCACCTGCCCGGCATGCATGGGGTCGAGCCCCGCGGTGGGCTCGTCGTAGAAGATGATCGTCGGGTCCATCGACAGCGCCCGCGCGATGGAGACGCGCTTGGCCATGCCGCCCGAGAGCGCATCGCGGTCCTTCTCGAGCAGCGCATCTGTGTCGTCGAAGCCGACGCGGCGCAGCGCCGCCGTGGCCCGCTCGCGGATCTGCGCCTCGGGCATGCGCTTGTTCTCACGCAGCCAGAGAGCGATGTTCTCCAGCACCGTTCCGGAGAAGAGCGCGTTCTTCTGGAACACCACCGCCCAGTGCAGGCGCACGCGGTCCATGGCGTCCTCGTCGATGGCGTGGACGTCGACCAGCGGGGCCTCCGGGTCGCTGTGGTCGGCGATCAGCACCCGGCCCCGGTCGGGCCGGAGGTTGCCGATCATCGTGTCCAGCAGCACCGTCTTGCCGCAGCCGGAGCCGCCCACGATGGCCACGATCTCGGCGCGCCGCACCTCGAGGTCCACGCCGAGCAGCACGCGGTTGCTCCCAAACGACTTGTGCACGCCTTCGACGCGCGCCTCTGGGGGCGCATCCGTGCGCGGCGGGGGCTGGGTCATCGCGGCGCAGCGTACCGGATCGCGGCGCGCCACGCGGTCAGCGCACGTACCATCGGGGGCGTGATCTACCTCGACAACAACGCGACGACCCGCCCCTCGCCCGGCGTGATCGAGGCCGTCCGGCGTGCGCTGGAGCAGGATTGGGCGAACCCGTCGTCCATCCACCGCCCGGGGCAGTCAGCGCGCCGGGTCGTCGAACTGGCGCGGGAGAGCGTCGCCGCGCTGATCGGGGCGCGGGCGCGCGACGTCGTGTTCACGTCCGGGGGGACGGAGTCGATCGACCTCGCCTTCCGCGGCGCCCTCCGCGCCACGGGGCGCCGCGTCGTCGTCACCACCGCCGTCGAGCACGAGGCTGTGCGTTCGCTCTGCGACGCCCTCGAAACCACCGGCGTCGAGGTGCGCCAGATCCCGCTCGCCCGCGGCGGCGTGGCGGACGCCGACGCCCTGCCGGGACTGCTCACCGACGATGTGGCGCTGGTGAGCGTGCAGTGGGCGAACAACGAAACCGGGGCGGTCCAGCCCGTCGAGCGCATCGGCGCCCTCTGCCGCGAGCGCCGCATCCCCTTCCACTGCGACGGCACGCAATGGGCGGGCAAGATGCCGACCGACATCAGCGCCACGCCCATCGACCTGCTCACGCTCTCAGCGCACAAACTGCACGGACCCAAGGGCGTCGGCGCGCTCGCCATCCGACGGGGGACCCCCCTCGCGCCCGTGCTCCACGGCGTGCAGGAGCAGGAACGGCGCGGCGGCACCGAGAATGTGCCCGGCATCGCCGGCTTCGGCGCCGCGGCGGAGGAGGCGCGGGCATGGTTCGCCGAGGCATCGAACCGCGACCGCCTCGGCGCCCTGCGCGACCGTTTCGAACAGCGCGTGCTCGAACGCGTCCCCGATGCGCACGTCAACGGTCCCGCCGACCCCTGGCGCGCCGACCACCCCACGCGCCTCTGGAACACGACCAACATCGCCTTCCCGCGCCTGGAGGCCGAGGCCCTGCTGATGCTGCTGAGCGAGAAGGGTGTGTGCGCTTCCGCCGGCGCGGCGTGCTCATCGGGCTCGCTCGAACCATCCCCCGTGCTGCTGGCGATGGGCGTGGCGCCGGAGTATGCGCACGGCGCTATCCGTTTCAGCCTCTCGCGCGAATCGACGTGGGATGAACTGGAGCGGGCCGCGGCGATCATCGAGCAATGCGTCGGCAGGCTGCGCGCGTCGATGCCGCAGTCATCGAACGAACCCGCCTAACGCGGGGGACATCGTGCATTGGGTGATCCCGATGCGTTCCGCTGCTGAACACGCGCGCTCACGCGTCCGTGCGGTCGATCACCGGGTAGTTCTCGCGCTCGCCGCGTCCGCGGAGGGGGTAGTCCTTGCGCAGCGGGTGGCCGGGGTAGTCCTTCCACAGCAGGATGCGGCGCAGGTCCGGGTGGTTGCGGAAGCGGATGCCGAACATGTCGAAGACTTCGCGCTCGGGCCACTCGGCGCCGGGCCAGAGGTCGCACACGCTGTCGAGATACAGCGCCGGGTCTTCCTCGATGCCGCCCGTTGGCAGCGAGGGATCGAGAAACACCTTGACGAAGAACCGATCGGTGCGGCTGTACGAGCACAGGTTGTAGATCACCGCGAAGCGGCCGATGGTGTGCGCCGGGTAGTCGAGGTAGTCGACGCCGATCACGTCCGACAGGAAGTTGTACGCGCACCGCGCATCGTCGCGAAGGAAGGCGAGCACCTCGTGCAGGCTATCGGGCGCGACGATCAGCGTCGGCTGGCCGCGGTACTCGGTGGCGCGGAACGTCTTGCCCGGAAAGGCTTCCTTGACGATCGCGAACGTCGGGTGATCGAGGGTCGGCGCGTTGGACATGGGGTGGAGTCTAGCCTTGCGCCGCGATCGCCGCGACGCGGCCGCGCAGGGTCTCCGATGCGCCGGGCGTCACCGCGAGGAAGGCCTTCTCGTTGATCGGGGCGCCCCCCAGCGCTTCGAGCAGCAGCATGGCGAGGTCCTCGTCGGCGCCGTCGATCACCACGCCGTCGCTCACGCCCGCCAGCGCGTGCGCCATGCGCGTGAAGTGATCCTGAGCGTCGGCACGCATCGACTGCGCCAGCATGGCGACGGGGTCGAGCAGCAGGGCGAAGGGGCCGCCCTCCTGCTCGCGGAGCAGTCGCAGGCACGAGGGAACATCGCCCAGGGCGTGCGCATGGTGCGGGCGGAGCAGCAACCGCCCGCCCCGCGCCTCCAAGCCGGGGCGGGCCGCGACGCAGAACGCGTCCAGAGCGTTGCGCCCGGAGCCCATCCACGTACGGGGGTCGTCGTCGAAGAGTCCCTCACCCATGCCCCCGGTCCACGCCCAGAAGAGGTCCCCGGCGGGCAGTTCCGGCATGT
The DNA here is from genome assembly GCA_007693765.1 of Phycisphaerales bacterium. Taxonomy (GTDB): domain Bacteria; phylum Planctomycetota; class Phycisphaerae; order Phycisphaerales; family UBA1924; genus RECZ01. Next base: position 36,457 of record RECZ01000109.1, read on the forward strand.
CCGAGGTCGAAGAGGCGCCCGGCGCCACCGGGCGGACCGCCCAATGCGACGCGACCACCTCGCCGGCGTCGGAACGGATCACCCCGCCATGCGGCGAGGCGGCGGGGTAGATCGTCACCACGCGGCGCATCAGGAGGCTCCTCCGACGCCATCCTTGCGCACCCGGCGCAACCGATGGTGGTTGCCGATCGCGGAGCGCACGACATGTCGGGGGTGAAGAATTTGCATGTAAATCATTGCGTCCGCTTCAGTTATGCGCTCACGGCGCCGAGGGGCAAGGTCCGATCATTCCTTGGACAGGATACGAGAGAGACAACAATTGCACCTCCAGCACGGGAGACGCCACATGGTCGCCATGCTTCTTCGCCGCCCGGTTTCCATCGCCAGCACCGACACCCCCGACATCTCGCCCCGCCGCCGGCGTCTGGTGGAGCAGATCACGCTCGTGAACCGCACCGCCGACACGCGCTGGCTGGGCTCCTTCGACGACGACGCGTTGGAGTCGTACCTCGACCACCTCCACGCCAGCAGCGAACCCCGCGGGCGCGCCGCCGTGTGGGTCCGCCGCGGCGAGACCCCGGCGATCGTCGGCAGCGTGCGCGAGGACGCCTGACAACTACCTATCATTGCCGCCGGCCCGGATCCGGCGCGGCACAGCCCGGCCAGCTCTTCGCAAGGCCGCCCACCGGTGGGATGGGCGGCCTTGTATTTTCCAGGGGCGATCGGATACACTCCGTCTTCGGCCGTGATCGGCGGCCGGCCGCCCGCGGCGCGCGTTGCGTCCGCGGCCAGGTGGGTACTCAAGCGATCCCCGGCCTCGCCAGCCGAACCGGGGAACTCCTCAAGCGAGCCTCTCGCGGGAGCGCGATGCGGCGTCTGTACCTCGCGAGCAATCGCGGGGCAGGGCGCAGCGCCGATCCGTTCTTCTGCCGGCATCGCTGCAGCAACAGGCACGACCGATGTCCACGACCCTCGTCCAAGACCTCATCGAATCCGGCATCCACTTCGGCCAGCGCTCGAGCAGCTGGAACCCGAAGATGGAGCGCTTCCTCTACGGCAAGCGCAACGGCATCCACATCATCGACATCCGCGAGACCGTCAAGGGTCTGCTGCTGGCCAAGAAGTTCATCGCCAAGACCGTCGGCGACGGGCGCGATGTGTGCTTCGTCGGCACCAAGCGCCAGGCGCGCGACGTGCTCGAGCAGCGCGTCCGCGACGTGGGTATGCACTTCGTCACCGAGCGCTGGCTCGGCGGCACGCTCACCAACTTCCGCACCATCCGCGCCCGCCTCAAGCGCCTCGAAGAGCTCGAAGCCATCGAACAGCAGGACAACTTCGCGTCCTACTCCAAGAAGATGGAGAGCCAGCTCCGGCGCGAGATGACCAAGATCAAGCGCAACCTCGACGGCATCCGCCACATGTCGAAGCTGCCCGGCGCCGTGGTCGTGATCGACGTCAAGCGCGAGCTCAACGCCTTGCGCGAGGCCCGCAAGCTGGGCATCCCCACGGTGTGCCTGATCGACACCGACGGCGACCCCGACCTCGCCGACATCCCCATCCCCGGCAACGACGACAGCATGCGCTCGATCGACGTGATCGTGCGTGAGCTCTGCGCCGCCGTCAGCGAGGGCAAGCAGGCACGTCAGAGCCGCGACGAGGGCGCCGACAGCGCCGCCCCCGGCGACAGCGCCGACGCCCGCCAGCGCCGCAGCCGCCGCAGCCAGTTCCGCGCCGACGACGCCTCCCCCTCGATGGATCCGGCCGCCGGCGACACCGAGGCCGGCGGCGAGCGCGTGACCGTGCCGCCAGACGAGTCCCGCTGATCCCCACACCCTCGCCCGCGGCCGCAACGCCCGGGCGACGCGACCCACAGTTCCTATGTCCCAACACGCGGGACGCGACGGCGGGCCCTCGCCCGCCGCGTCGTTCCACCGCACAAGACCACACGATCCCCCGCCGCACAGCACGCCCCCCGGGGCGACGCGGCCAACACCGGAGTACGAGCGCGATGGTTGAGATCAGCGCCAAAGACGTCATGGCCCTCCGCAACGAGACGGGCCTGCCCATGATGGACTGCAAGTCCGCCCTCATCGAGAACGGCGGCGACGTCGAAGTGGCCAAGGAGTGGCTGCGCAAGAAGCTCAAGGGCAAGATGGACACCCGGACCGACCGCGCCGCGGGCGAGGGACGGGTCGAGGTCGCCGTCTCCGATGACGGCTCCAGCGGCGCCATCATCGAACTCCGCGCGGAAACCGATTTCACCGCCCGCAACGAGAGCTTCGTCAACGCCGCCAAGACCGTCGCCGTCGCCGCCCTCGCCGGGGCTGCAGGCGAGGTCGTCAGCAACGACGAGATCGCCAAGCATGTCGATGCGCTCCGCATCAGCACCAGCGAGAACATCTCCTTCGCCCGCGGGCGCAAGATCGCCGGCGCCGCGGGCGACACGTTCGGCACGTACGTCCACCACGACGGCAAGCTCGGCGTGCTGCTGCACTGCGCCGGCGCCGTGAGCGACGACGTGCTCCGCGACGTGTGCATGCACGTCGCCGCCAACCCGGTGCGCCCCCAGGGCGTGACGCCGGACGACATCCCCGCGGACGTCATCGAGAAGGAGCGCAACTTCGCGATCGAGCAGGCGATGGAGAGCGGCAAGAACCGCGAGATCGCCGAGAAGATCGTCGAGGGCAAGATGCGCAAGTTCTACGAGGACGTCGCCCTGCTCGAGCAGCCCTTCGTCAAGGAGCCGGACAAGAAGATCAAGGACCTCCTCCCCAAGGGCTCGACGATCAAGGCCTTCCTCCGCTGGCAGGTCGGCGGGGCCTGACCCCCCCCCGGAATTCCGGAATCCGGTTCACCGGCGCCCCGCCTTCGCCTTAATCCCCACCAGCCACGCCCTCGGGCGTGGCTTTTTTATGCCCCGGCGGGTGACCAACGGGCGGCGGAGAGATGTGCGGGCCCCGGAAAGAAAAACACGGCGTCCACCGGCAAAACCCCGCCCGAGTCCCACGAGGCCTGGTCTTTGCCGATGGACGCCGCAAAATGAAGCATCAACCGGGCGTTTTTCACACTCGATCGTTGAACTCCACACCTTGATATGCGACAATCCGGGGCGGACCATCCGGAGTTACCCTCAGGTTTTTTGAGATTTTTCCCCGATAGCCCGAGGTGGCCGCGGTTGCGGGACAACGCCACGAAAGATTCAGAGTCAATTCGCCCCCCTATCGCGGGCTCGTCGCCGGTCGGCCCCGACGTCGAGGGCTCCCCGGCGCGTCTGGAGGACGTCTACATCGAGCTCCGTCGCCGCGCGACGCAGCTCCTCGCACGCGAACGCGGCCCGCGCTCCTTCGGCGCGACCGACCTCGTCCACGAGGCCTACCTCAGCATCGCCTCGCCCGGCGACGACCGCTGGTGCGACAACGTCCATTATCTCAACGCGGCCGTCTCAGCCATGCGCCGGGCGCTGGTCGACAAGGCCCGCGCCCGCGGGCGTATCAAACGCGGCGGCGGTAAACGACCGATCGCCATCGAGGCCGCGCTCGGCAGCGTCTGGACCGAAGACCGGCTCGACGAGGTGCTCGTGGTCGACGAGGCCTTGCGGCGGCTCGAACACATCGACCCCCGCGCCGCACGCGTCGTCGAGTCGCGCTTCTTCGGCGGCATGAACATCCAGCAGACGGCGGAGAGCCTCGGCGTCTCCGTCTCCGTCGTGAACGAGGACTGGCGCTTCGCCCGGGCGTGGCTGCGTCGTGAGTTCGCCGAGTCATGAGTCACGACGAGGCACATCGTTGGTCCCGCCTGCGTGAGATCTTCCGCGGCATCGACGGGCTCGATCCTCACGACGCCGCCGCCCGCGCCCACAGCCTCGCGGGCGGCGACGCCGACCTGGCGCGCGAAGCGCTCGAGATGCTCGAAGCCGATCGCGCTCGGACGGCCTTCCTCAGCGATGAAGACCTCGACTGGCTCGACACCGATCCTGAGCCGGATGGTGATCGCGAAGACGAGCTCATCGGCGCCACCATCGGCGGCTTCACACTGCTGCGGCGAATCAGTTCTGGCGGGATGGGTGTGGTCTACGAGGCGCAGCAGGAACGGCCCTCGCGCCGCGTGGCGCTCAAGCTGCTGCGGCGCGACGCCCAGACGCGCGACTCCGTGCGCCGTTTCGCCTTCGAGACCGAAGTTCTGGCGCGGCTGCGCCACCCCGGGATCGCGCAGATCTACGCCGCGGGCATCGACCGCTCCACCGACACGGCTCGCCCCTACTTCGCGATGGAGCTCGTCGAGGGCGAGACGCTGCTCGAATCTGCGCGCCGACGCGGCCTCGGCGTTCGCGAGCGGCTGGAGCTCTTCGTGCAGGTGTGCGACGCGGTGCACGAGGCGCACGTGAAAGAAGTCATCCACCGCGACCTCAAACCGGCGAACATCTGCGTCGTCGAGCCTGGGCCGGGCGAGGCGGGCGTCGGGCGGGTGAAGGTGCTCGACTTCGGCGTGGCCCGCGCCGTCGATCCCTCGCTGCGGATGACCACGATGGGCGTGGGCTCGAACGCGTTGCTGGGCACGCTCTCGTACATGAGCCCCGAGCACATCACCTCTGGCGGCGCCGATGTGGACGCCCGCTCCGACGTGTACGCGCTGGGGGTGATCCTGTTCGAGTTGCTCGCCGGCAAGCCGCCGCACGACCTCCGCTCGATGTCATTGCCCCAAGCCGCGCGGACGATCTGCGACCACGAAGCGCCGCGTCTGCGGAGCGTGGCGCCCTCGCTCCCGGCCGACCTTGGCACGATCGTCGCCACGGCGCTGGCCAACGACCCGATGCGCCGCTACGAGTCGGCCAAAGCGCTCGCGGCGGATGTCCTCCGCCACCTTGCGCACCGCCCGATCCTGGCGCATCCGCCCAGCGCGTTCCAGCAGGCGTGCATGTTCGCACGCCGGAACTCGGCGCTGACGGCGCTCGGCGCCCTGGCGCTCGCCACGCTCGTCGTCGCGCTGGTGGTCGTGAGCGTGTCGCGGTCGCAGGCCCTGGAGGCCCGCGCCGAGGCACATCGCCAGTACGAGTTGGCGCGCGACACGGCCGGCTTCCTCCTCACCGACATCGTCGACGACCTCGAAGCGCTCGGCGGCGCCGCCGAGCTCCGCCGCAAGCTCCTCGAAGATGTGCACCGGCGCATCTCGACCTTCGTGCATGTGCAAAGCGACGACGTGCTCGTGCAGAAGTACCACGCGCGCGTCCTGCGGGCGCTGGCCAACCTCGCCCAGCAGCGCGGCGATCTCGACGCGGCCCATGCGTACATCAGCGAGGCCCTGCCCATCTTCGAGCGGCTCGCCGACGGCCAGCCCCGGGACTCCATGCACCGGATGGAGTTCGCCATCGCCACCGTCCGCCTCGGCGACATCGAGTGGGCTCTGGGCCGGAGGAATCAGGCGCTGCGCTTCTATAAAGACGCGTTCGAGATGGAGTTCGATCTCGCCGCCGCCGACCCCGGGTCGCGACGCTTCGCGGACAACCTCTACTGGAGCCACGCCCGCCTCGCCATCGCGCACATGCACCTCGAGAACAACGCGTTGAGCGAGTATCACCACTCCGCCGCCGAACGCGCTGCGCGAGATCTTATGGAGCGCTTCCCCTCGTACGCACAGACGCTCCACGTCAACGCCAACGCCAGCCTCATGAACGCGCAGTGGGCGCGCCGCAAGAGCGAGCTCCGGGTGGAGCACGAACTCACGCTCGCCGCGGTCGAGTGGTTCCAGAGCCTGCTCGAGCACAACCCGATGCACCGCGTGTACCAGATCGGCCTCGTCACCGCGAAACGACTCTACGCCGATCAGCTCTACACCTTGGGTGCGCTCGACGATGCCGAGGCGGCGCTCACATCCCTGCACCGATCGATCACCTCGTTGCTCAAAGGGGAACCGGACGACCCCGAACTGCTGCGGCAGATGCGATGGACGCTCGAGCGCTCCGGCGATCTTCACGCGACCCGCGGTGACACCGCGCTCTCGCTCAGCATGTACGAAGACGCGCTGTCGCACTGCCTTCGGGTGTGCGACATCGTGTCACACCCCCCCGCAAGGATTCGAGACCGCCTGACCGCGAAGCTCGACTCGGGGCGACGAGCCGCGGGCAACTGACGGCGCGGCCGGGCGCCCATGTCGCCCGCGATCGGAAGCGGAGAGGGGGGGATTCGAACCCCCGATACGGTTACCCGTATACAGCATTTCCAGTGCTGCTCCTTCAGCCACTCGGACACCTCTCCAAGCCCGCGCCTCGGGCGTGCGGGGAGGGGAGTGTATCGGCTGCATCGGGCCGCGTCAGCAGGGCGACGCCCTCCCGCGCGTCGCAACACCACGCCCGCGAAGCCGCCCGCGTACCCTGCCCACACCATGGGCCGCTCCCCCCGTAATTCACGCCCCGACCTCAACGGTGTGCTCGTCGTCGACAAGCCCCTCGGCGCCTCGTCGATGGACGTCTGCCGCGTCGTGCGCCGGAGGAGCGGCGGCGCCAAGGTCGGGCACGCCGGCACGCTGGACCCCCTCGCCACGGGCGTGCTCGTCGTCTGCCTCGGCACGGCGACGCGGGCGATCGACTCCCTCATGGCGACCGAGAAGGTCTACGAGGCGCGGGTGGACCTCAGCGCCTTCTCCACCACCGACGACATGGAGGGCGAGGCCACGCCCGTCGAGATCACGCGCGAACCGAGCCGCGCCGATATCGAGCGGGCGTGCGCCGCGTTCGTCGGCGAGATCATGCAGGCCCCCCCCTCCTTCTCCGCCGTGCACATCGACGGGCAGCGCGCCTACCGCCTCGCCCGGCGCGGCGAGCTCGGCCCCGACGATCTGCCCGCGCGTCCCGTCACCATCCACAAGATCGTCGTGCGCGAGTACGCGTGGCCGTTCGCGACCATCGATGTTCGCTGCGGCAAGGGGACATACATCCGCAGCCTGGCGCGCGACATCGGCCGGACGCTGGGCACGGGCGGTCGGCTCGCGGCCCTGCGTCGCACGCGCGTCGGCGCGCACACGATCGAGCAGGCTATCGCGATGGACGCCATCCCCGAGCCCCTCGACCCGCATCACCTGCTCCCCGTGCCCGACGACCCGCGCGCAGCCCCACCAAGTTGACGTCAGAAGCCCGCTTCGCTCAGCCACGCGCTCGGCAACGCGTCGAGCGCGCTGGCGACGGTCAGCAGCGACTCGAGGCTGGGCATGTGGGCGCCGCGCTCGATGCTCGAGAGCTGGCTCACGCTCACGCCGGACGACTCGCTCAGGTCCTTGAGCGTCCACCCCCGGGCCGTGCGCGAGAGGCGGATGCGTCGGCCCAGCTCGCTGCGCAGACGATCCTGCGGGCGCCCGCCGAGCTGGAAGGACACCGCGGCGCCGCGCAACGCCGCACGAAGCTCTTCGATGGAGAACGGCTTGGCGATGTAGTCGTAGACGTCCTGCTTGAACGTCTGACGCATGGTCTCGAGCGATGGGTACCCCGTGACCACGATGACGCACAGGCGGGCCCAGCGCCGACGTATCTCCTCCAGCACGGCCTCGCCCGAGTGCTTGCCCATCTTCATGTCCAGCAGCAGCACGTCGGGCAGGCGGCTCTCGCAGTGCGCGATGCATTCTGCCGGCGTGGCGGCGACACGGACATCGTGCCCCTCGCGTTCGAGCAGGCCCTTGATGTGCTGGCGGAAGTCCGCGTCGTCGTCGAGGGCGAGGATCGAGAGCGGCTGCGGTGCGCCGTCGGCCTCCGTCGGGTGGTCATTCGCGTCGTTCATGCATCGTGCTCCTGTGCGGGCGTGGGCCGATCGGCGCCCTCGGCGGGCAGCATGATCTCGAAGATCGCCCCGGTCCGCTGATCCGCGTCGGACGCGGGCTTGGTTCCCGTGGTGGGGCCTGCGTTGCGGACGAGGATAACCCCGCCGTGCTCACGGATGATGCCCTCGGAGACCGCGAGCCCCAGCCCCGTGCCGCGGTCGTCGAGGCGGGTGGTCGCGAATGGCTCGAAGAGTCGCGGCAGCACCTCGGGGTCGATGCCGGGGCCGCTGTCGGCGACGCTGATGGAGACCCATCGGCGCCCGTCGCGCTCCGTCTCCTCGGCGCTGACGACGATGCGCCCGCGACCGTCCATCGCGTCGGCGGCGTTGCGCAGCAGGTTCACGAACACCTGCCCCAGCCGGTCCGGGTCGCCGCGGACTTCGAGAGACTCGGGCACGCGGTTGTGCAGCTCGACGTCGCGCAGGCCGCGGTCGATGGAGACAAGCGCCCATGATTCCTCCACCAGCGCGCGCACAGGCGCCGGCTCGCGTGAGGGCGGGCGGACACGAGCGAAATCCAGCAGGCTCTCGCTGAGGCGCTCCAGCCGCTGCACCACGCGCAGCATGAGGGCGGCGCGCTGGGGGTCGATGGCGTCCGCCGGGTCGTGCGCGATGCGCTCGACCTCGCCCTTGAGCACCGCCAGCGGCGTGTTCAGCTCGTGGGCGATGCCGGCGGACATCATGCCCAGGCTGGCGAGACGGTCCTGATCGGCGAGGTTGCGTTTGGCGGTCTCGAGCAGATGGTTCTTGCGTTTGAGCTCCATCGCGACCACTTCGAGCTGGTCCAGTGCGTGGGCGAGCGCCTTCTCTTGCCGGCGCAGCTTGACGATCGACTCGTTGCGCGAGCGCATGATCTCGCCCAGTTCATCGGCGGGGATCAGCCCCTCGTCGATCAGTTCCTCGTCGCGCCGACCCTCCTGCACGGCGCTGTCGGCGTGCAGCAGGCGCCGGATCGGGGCGTACACCTGACGCGGCAGCACGAAGGCCTCCAGCGTGAGCGCGATCAGGAAGTACACGCCCAGCAACGCCGTCGTCAGCAGCGTGTAGAGCCGCCACACCGCCGCCCGCGCCGTGTCCGATCGCACCGAGACGGCCATGAACTCCCCCCGGGCACGATCCCAGCGCACACCCGCCACCCAGCCCGCGGCGTCCTGCGTGATCACCACCTCGCCGGGGCGCTGCGTCGCCGCCTCCAGCACTCGGGGATCGAACCCGAGAGCGTCGCCATCGCCGATGCGGAACACGGCGCCCTCGAACGAGCGGGCGAGCACCTCCTCCGGCGCCGCGGCGAACATGGCCATCGCCAGCCGTGCCTCGTGCTCCTCCGTGTCGCGCACCAGATCCCGTACCGCCGGGCGGAGCGCGAGCAGGAGGATCACGGCCAGCGCCAGCGAGAAGCCGGTGTGCAGGATCACGAGCTTTTTGCGGATCCGCATGCCCCGCAGCACGGGGCGCAGCAGCCGGGCGCTCGCGCCGCGAGGCTGCTGTACGAAGTCGTCTGACGCTGGCGTGGGGTCGGGCACGGGGGCATGGTCCGTCGGGCGGGGGCGGCGGGCAAGGGGCGGACGCCGAATCCGCCACAGGGGCGGGCCGCGGAGCGCCGATACATGCAACAGCGATGCGCCGATCCGCCCACACAGCCAAGATGTACGCCCCCGCGATCTTCATCGCGCTGGGGGGCGTGCTCGTCTTCTGGAATAGGATCGACAGCGCCGCCAGGGGCACGATCCTCGTCGCGCTGGGGGTCATCGTGGTGCTGCTGGTGCTCTCGGCACGCAGCCACCGGCGCACCCGCGAGGCGATCGCCCGGCACAACGCGGCCATCGAGGCCGGCCATCGCGCCCGGCTCGGGATCGAAGACGACGACGACTACGACGACGAGCCCCCGCGACACGCCCGCGCCCACTCGCGCCCGCGCTGAAGCGCCCCCGCACAACTCTCCACCCACCCGCCGCACCACGGACGCCGCCACACATGCACGACCACGACGACGCACCCACGCTCCTGATCGTGACCGGCTCGGTCCTCGACGCCGAGCGCAACGATCGGCCCATCGCCTACGCCCTGCGCGAGCGCATCAACGCGTGGACGCGCGAGCGGCTCTCGTCCGGCGACGCGGCGCCCTTCGAGGTGATCGTGTGCTCCGACCTGTGGTGGCTCAACAACGAGGAACTCGCCCTCTGCCCGACCATCAGCGTCGGCGCGCCGGAGTCAAACGCCCTCAGCGCGTACCTCGGCGACAAACTCCCCTCGGCGTACACCATCGAGAACTCCCTGATGGTGCAGGCAGATCTCGATTTTCGCGACCTGCTCGTCTGCTGCTGGGGCCGCACCCCCGCCGCCACCAACGCGGCGGTGCAGGCCTTCGAGGACCGCTACCTCGAGCATTTCATGCTCGCCGCGAGCGAACGCGTCGGGGCGTGACGCGGCGCCAGCGCCGCCGCCTGCGAACCCGCTCGGGGGCGAGCGCATCGCACGCCGTCACTTGCCGACACAGAACGTCGCGAAGACGCGCCCGATGACGTCGTCCGGGTGCACGCGCCCCGCGATCTCACCGACGGCGTCCAACGCCTCACGCAGCCGCGACGCGACGAGTTCCTGATCCGGCGCGCTCGCCGCCTGTTCGTGCGGCGCCACCAACGCCAAGGCGTGGCTCGCCGCGCTGTGGGCCCGGTCGATCGCCAGCGCGTGGCGCGGCACGATCGTCGCGGCGTCCGAGCCGGCGCCGCGCCCGAACACCGCGTCGGCGATCGCCCGTCGCAGGGCGTCAAGGTTCCAGCCGTCGAGCGCACAGACCTGGATGATCGAGGGCCCGAAGGCGTCGCACGCCGTGGACGGCAGGTCTGCCTTGGTGCGCACGCGCAGCACCAGGGTTCCGGGGGCTCCGGGGGCGGGCTCGAAGGCCAGCGCGAAGCGTCCCGAGGGGTCGCAGTGGATGACCGCGTCCGCCAAGGCGCTGGCCTCTCTCGCCGCACGCTGCGCCAACTCATCGATGTGCGAGCGCTGGGCGAGCGCCTCGTCGAGACCGGCGATGTCCGCGAGGCGCACCCTCCCGGACGCCCCCCCGGAAGCTCCCCCAGAAGTTGCCCCGGAAGTTGCCCCGGTGCGCCCGAGGGCGGCGTCGAGATCGAGTTCCTCGACGATCACATCGCGCGTCGTGCCGGCCTCCGGGGTGGTCACGGCCCGCCGACGCCCGAGCAGCGCGTTGAACAGGGTGGACTTGCCCGCGTTGGGGGCGCCGACGATGACCACGAGCGGTTCACCCTCCGTCGCTCGCCCGCGCCAGGCCCCGAGGTGCTGCTCCATCGCGCGTGTCAGGACCCGCAGCCGCGCGGCGAGGTCGGCGGGCGAGATCGCGACGACGTCCTCCTGATCGGTGAAGTCGATGCCCGCTTCGACCAGCGCGAGGCACTGCGCCAGCGTCTCACGCCACGCCTCGTAGCGTGCGCCCGTCTCGCCGCGGAGCAGCCGTTGGGCCGCGTTGATCTGGGCGTCGTTCGCGGCGCCGATGAGCAGGGCGAGGCCCTCGGCCTGTTCGAGCGTCAGGCGGTCGTTGAGGTACGCCCGGGCCGCGAACTCACCGGGGCCGGCGAGCCGCACGCCTTCGACGCTCCGCCACCGCCCAAGCACGCGCTCGACCAGCAGCGGGTTGCCGGGGACGAGCGCCTCGAGGCACGCCTCGCCCGTGAACGACCGACCCTCGGCGCTGCGCACCAGCAGGGCCGGTAGCGGTGAGCCGGCGCTGATGTCGAGCAGCGCACGCCGGGCGATGGGCGGGGCGTCGGCATGCTCGATGATGTCGCGCGATGCTTGCGTGTCGGGCGCGTGGAGCGCGGCGCGGAGGATGGCCGGCACGCCGGGCCCGCTAGCGCGCAGCACGGCCTGCGCCGACCGGGTCGGCGCCGATGCGCACGCGACGATGGTGTCGCCCGTGCGCACGCCTCGTCTACTTCTTCTTGTGGTCGCGGCGCTTGAACGACGCGCCGGGCTTCTCTTCGCGCTTGCGGGCGAAGGGGTCGCGTGACGACGCGCGGTTCCGCACGCGCTTGCGGTCGTCGCCCGTGGGTCGCGGCTTCTTGATCTCGAGCTCGGACTTGTCCACGTGGGCGCGGATCCAGCGCGACTCGAAGATGCCCAGCGTGGAGTTGGCGATGAAGTACAGCGCGAGGCCGCTGGGCGCGTTGAACATGAAGATCGGGAACATCACCACCAGCATGATCTTCATGATCTTCTGCTGCTGCGCCTGCTCGGGCGTGAGCTGCGTCGTGGTGGGCGGCGTGAGGTACTTCTGCTGCAGGAAGAAGACCACGCCCAGCAGGATGGGCAGGATGTTGAACGAGTTGACGGGCCCGTAGAGCGGGATGTTGATCAGTGTTCGCCCGAACTCGATGAAGTTGTCCGGCGCGCTCAGGTCGGCGAGGAACGACCAGCGACCGCCCGACACCCACTGGAAGAACCCGAAGAAGGCCTGCTGGTGGCGCAGCTCGAAGGCGAAGAAGAGGGCCGCGTAGAGCGCGATCCAGATCGGCGTCTGCAGGAACATCGGCAGGCAGCCGAGCATGCCGGTGAATGAGACGCCCTCCTCGCGCATCAGCTTGGCCATCTCCTGCTGCATGCGCTTGGGGTCGTCCTTGAACTTCTCGCGGAGCTTCTGCTGCTTGGGCGCCAGGCCCTGCATCTGCTTGCTGAAGCGCAGCATGGCGATCTGCGAGCGACGCGTCACCGGGTGCAGGATCGTGCGCACGATCAGCACCAGACCGATGATCGCCAGCGCCCAATCGAACAGGATGTAGTCGTGCAGGAAGAGCAGCAGTCGGATGAGCGGGCGCGCCAGCCACTGGAAGGTGCACGGGGCGCACATCCCGCCGAGGTTGTAGACGACCAGCTTGTCGAGCCCGAGCGCCGCGCGGACAGGGTCCTCGCGGATCACGCGCCCGAGGATGGGCCCCGCGTAGGCGCCGAAGGAGAGATCGAGCGAACCGTTCGGCGCGACCTCCATCCGCTCGCTCGTGAGCTGCGCGATCACGCTCGAATCCGTCAGGATGTGGTTGCCCTTGTGATCCACCGGGCCGATCACCACGCGGTGCACCGCTTCGGCGAGCCGCAGCCGCTTGTCGACGGGCGCACCGCTCCTCACGGCGTCCGCGTTGAGCAGCGGGTGCACCGCGAAGGCGAAATAGCGCGAGGTCATCGCGACCCAGACAAGGTCCTCGCCGGGCTCGCCGAGGCTGCCCAAGGGCCACACCAGGCCGTCCATCGCCCGCCGCTTATTGATGAGCGTGGCCCGGCCGATCAGATCGTTGTCCGCCTGCACGAACGAACGAGAGGGGTCGATCGCGGGCGTGAGCAGGTGCCCGAAGCGGATGCGCCGCACGTCGAGCCCGTAGCCGGTGACGTCCATCGGCAGGTCGACGGGGCCGTACTGGTACCACACCACCCGCAGCCGCTCGTCGGTGAGGTTCACCAGCCGCTGCTCGACGCGCAGGGTGATCTCGCCCGGCGGCAGCACGTAGCGCTTCTCCACCCGCGCGACCTCGACGCCCGCGTCGTCCTCGATGATCGCCTCGAAGGCGCCCGGCGCCGTCTCGCGCCACAGGCTGCCCTCGGCGCCGACGCGCAGGTCTACGAACTCCGCCGGACCGCCGGCGACCTCGATCTCGACGCCCGCCGACGCCAGCGACGCCACCGTCACCGGGGGAAGCGGCGCTCCGGTCATGCTGAAGCGCGGGCGCGAGACGCGCCGCTGCACGGCGTAGTGATCGCCGGCGCGACGGTGATGGTCGTTGAAGTAATCGGTAAGCGTGATGGCCTCGACGCCGGCGCCGTAGTCGGTGAACTCGATCAGCGCGCGGTCGGGGCCGTCGGGATCAACGGCGCCGATGGGGGTGAAGGCGTCGGGCGTGGGGAAGGTGCGGGCCCGCAGGCCGCGGGCCTCGCCGGTCGGAGCGGGATCGGGCGTCGGCTCGGGTGCTGCCCGGTCCTGCTGCTGACGGTCCTGCTGCGCGAGGCTGGTCCCTGCCGGGGCCTCGGTGTCCCGCCGCTCCGGCTGCTGTACAGCCGGCGCTGGGGCCGCGTCCGGGGTGGGATCGCGCTCCGCGACGGCGGGCGCCGGCGCGCGCGATGAGCCGCCCGGCGAGGACGTACGCACGCTGTTGATCGCGAACGCCGCGACGACGCTGAGGCCGATGAACGCGACCACAGCGGTGATCACGGCGCGCTTGGCAGGGTTCTTGGCTCTAGGCATGGTGGCGGTGCTGCAGGGCGCCGGGTCCGCGGCGCAGGGGCGGAACGATACCACAGATACTCACCCCCGGAAGCCCCCCCCGGAACTCCCTGCGGAATCCCCCTCCGGGTTTGTCCCCGGGAAATTACCCCCGGGGGTGTCGCCGGCACGATCCCGAGCCCGATGACCGACGTTGCGATCCCGATCGCTCGCCCTCGGGCGACGCCTCGGCTCAGCGGCCCTCGTACAGGCGTTCGCCCAGCCAATCGCTGAGCTCCGGCACGGCCTTGATCATCTCCGCCGTCCGCGCGACGTCGTACTCCACGCGCGCGAACTCAATGCGGAGCTCGCCATCTTCGGCCTGCATGATGGCATACGAGGCGCGGGGATCGTGATCGCGCGGCTGGCCGACGGAGCCGACGTTGATGACCGCCTTCTCCTCGGTCATGAGGGTGTAGACGCCGCGGCCGAGCTCCTCGGGCGAGTAGAAGTCCGGTTCATCGGTGAAGACGCCGGGCACGTGGGTGTGCCCCACGATGGCGAGGCGGTCGATGCGGTCGAAGATCTGGCGCATCTTGTCGACCGCGGTCATGACGTCGTCGGGGAAGATGTACTCGTTGATGGGCCGTCGCGGCGACCCGTGCACGGCCAGCACGCTCACGTCGGACCCGGGCGGGGCCTCGACGACGCGGACCCGGAGCCGGCCGAGGAAGTCGTAGCGTTGGGCGCGCCGGGAGGCGTCGGGCTCGGCGTCGAACTGCTCGCGCGTCCAATACGCCGCGGAGCTGGCCGCGGGGTTGAAGTTGGTGGGCTCGTAGAGCACGCCGAAGTCGTGGTTGCCCATGAGGGACCACGCGCACTTTTCGGCGACCAGGTCAACGCATTCCAGTGGCTCGGGCCCGTAGCCGATGATGTCCCCGAGGCAGATGATTCTTTCTATCCCCCGAGACGAGATGTCGGCGAGCACTGCGCGCAGGGCTTCGGCGTTGCCGTGGATGTCGCTGATAACCGCCGTTTGCACGTCGATGCTCCGTGGGCTCATCGGTCTTGATGAGCCCTCACGCGGGGGGAATCCCCGATGCTAGGGCGTGACGCCGAGACCGGCAACGCCCCGAAGCGGGCCGGGTGGGGAGAGCCGTCCGCGCCCCACGGTTGCGCCCGTGGCGCCGGGCACGCGGGTTGCCCGCACCGTCGCGCCGTCTATGATCGGCCCGCGTCCGAACCACCACTCGATTGCTGAGGGTCCCTGATGCCCGCGATGCCCATCCAATACCAACGCACGCGCGAGATGACGATCGACGAGCTTCTGCTCGAGAATCGCATCGTCTTCCTGATCGGCGAGATCAACCAAGCCTCCGCCGCCCGGGTCATGATGCAGATGCTGTATCTCGAGAACCAGAAGCGCGGGCAGGACATCAACTTCTACATCAACAGCCCCGGCGGCGCGGTGGACGACACCCTCGCCATCTACGACACCATGCGGTTCCTCTCCTCCGACGTCGCCACCTACTGCATCGGGCGGGCGTACAGCGGCGGGGCGATCCTGCTCACCGCCGGCGTCAAGGGCAAGCGCTACATGCTCCCCCACGCCAAGGTCATGATCCACCAGCCCTACGGCGGCGTCTACGGGCCCACCGAGGACATCAAGATCCAGGCCGAGCAGATCCTGAAATCCAAGGCCGAGCTCATCCGACTCTTCTCCGACCACACCGGGCAGAGCATCGAGACCGTCCGCAAGGACTCCGAGCGCGACAAGTACTTCACCGCGCAGGAGGCGAAGGACTACGGCATCGTCGACGAGGTTCTCGCTCTCGGCTCCAGCGAAGCCGGCAAGAACAACGCCAAGCCCAACTGACCAACGACGCCCACTCGGCGCGGAGCACCAACGACCATGAGCCATCTCGTCCCCATCGTCATCGAGAAGACCGGGCGCGGCGAGCGTTCGTACGACATCTACAGCCGCCTCCTCAAGGACCGCATCGTCTTCCTCGGCGGCCCCGTCGACGACGACATCGCCAACCTCATCGTCGCCCAGCTGCTGTTCCTCGCCAACGAGGACTCCAAGGCCGACATCCACTTCTACATCAACAGCCCCGGCGGCTCCGTCACCGCCGGCCTCGGCATCCTCGACACCATGAACTTCATCGAGCCGCAGGTGGCGACGTACGTCATCGGGCAGGCCGCCAGCATGGGCTCCGTGCTCGCCTGCTCCGGCGCCAAGGGCAAACGCTTCGCGCTGCCCAACGCCCGCAACCTCATGCACCAGCCCCTCATCGGCGGCGTGCTCGAGGGACAGGCCACCGACATCGAAATCGAGGCCCGCGAGATGCTCCGCCTCCGCGATCGTGTCTATCGTATCTACGCGGCCGCCACCGGCCAGACCGCCGAGCAGATCGAGCTCGATTGCGACCGCAACAAGTGGCTCGACGACAAGGAAATGGTGGAATACGGTCTGATCGACAAGGTGCTCACGCGCATGCCCCCCATGTCGCGACCCGACCGCGCCCCCGACGACGAGTAACCCCCGCCCGTGAAACGCCCATGACGCCCGCACCAGCCACGAGCCGACCGAGATCCAACGGCGCGATGCGCCGGCTGGGCCTCCTCGGCGCCGGCGTGGCCGTGTGCGTGCTCGTCGCGGCGACCGGCTGCCGCGCCCGCCCGAAGAACTTCGACAACGAAAACGACGAACTGCGCCGACGCGTCGCCCAGCTCGAGCGCGAGCGCGACAACGCCGCGGCCCGCGCCGGCGAGGCCGAGGCCAAGCTGCGCGAGCTCCTCCTCACCCGCGAGAACGTCGATGAACGCGAGGCGCTCGAGGCGCTGCCGCGTGTCGCCGGCATCACGATCGGGCGCCTCAGCGGCTTCGCCGAGATCAACGAGCGCGGCGAGGCCCTGAGCGTCGACGTCTACATCCGCCCCTTCGACGGGCGGCAGCGCTTCGTGCAGGTCGCCGGACGGATCACCGTCGAGGCGACGCTCCTCGACGAGGGCGTGAACGCAGCTTCAGACGGCCCGCGACGGCTCGCCGTGGCGACGCTCAGCCCCAGCGCGGTGCGCGAGGCGTACCGCGCATCCCCGATGGGCACTCACTACACCGTCCGCCTCACGATGCCCGAGCCGATCAACGCCGAGCGCGCCGGCGTGCTGGTGCGCGTCGAACTCATGGACCCCATCGGCGGCGGTGTGCACCGGGCCGAGCGCATCGTGGCCCCCCTGCCGCGACGCTCGTCCAACTGAGCTTATCGGCTGAAATCGACGCTTTTTTTGCGCTCCGAACCCGAACCCGCTCCAGCGGGGAGTCGTACGAATCTCCACACGAACCATGTCTCTGCGTGTCTCTTCCCTGTCCCGCCCCGATCTTCCTCCGGGGCGGTACACTTTTTGACGTGATCTCCCCACGCCTTCCACGACGCGTCGCCGGCCCACTCGCGTTGCTCGCGCTCGCCGCGTTGCTCGCCGGTGGCTGTTCCCGCCCCCTCTTCTCGCCCGAAGACGAGCGCACCCCCTTCGATCGCTTCGACTCCGTGCGGAACCAGTTCGCGCAGCAGGAAGTGACCGACGTCTACGGCCGAAAACGCCCGAATCTCCGGGGCCGCCTCACCCCCCGGAACTGAAGCCACATCCCCGCGTGGGCTCGCGCGTCGGTCCGGGAACATCGCCCACCCGTTTGGTGGAGCGTGCGGCCGAACCCGCAAAGAGCGCCGAAACCTGTCGCGCGACCCGATACGGCAGCGGATTTTTCGTGATTTGCAAGAAAACCCGCCATTCGGTCCGATCTGACCTGCTGGGGGGTGTATTCTGTTCCCGCCACCACACTCATGCGAGGCCGCCCGACCGATGGGAACCGCGATCGCCAACGCCCGGACACATCTCGCCCGACTGCGTCGCCCCCAGGTGGTGTGGCTGTCGCTGCTGGCGTCGATGACCCTCGTCGGCGGCGGCCTGGTCGCCCTCGAAGGCCCCCGATCTCCCCGCTCTGACGGCCTGGCCCTCGTCGCCCCCGGACGCACGCCCAGCGCTACTGGCATCGAAGCCGTTTTCCGGACCCGCAGCGAACTTGACCGCGACCGCTGGGCACGGATCGTCATCCACGACTCGGGCAGCCACTACGGCTCCCCCGAATCGATCGCCTCCGTCCACGAGTCGCGCAACATGCGCGGCCTCGGGTATCACTTCGTGATCGGCAACGGCGCCGGCGCCGGCGACGGCGAGCTCTTTGTCGGATACCGCTGGCTCGACCAGCTCCCCGGCGCCCACGCCGGCGGCCCCGACGCAGAGTGGCACAACCAGCGGGCGATCGGCATCTGCCTCGTCGGCGACGGCGACCGCAGGCCCTTCTCCCGGGCGCAGATGCAGCGGCTCGCGGACCTCGTGGCCGCCCTCTCCCGCGAGCTCGGCATCCCCGCCGATCAGGTGGTCCTCCACCGCGAGATCGCCCCGACGTCGAGCCCCGGGCGTCTCTTCCCCGAATCGGCCCTGCGCGAGCGCCTGCTCTCGCTCCGCTGAATCCGGGTGTGGATGCTTCAAACTTCGGTTCGTTGCACGATCAGCCGATCAAGACGATACTCCGCGCGATGGACGCATCGTGCGCGACGCGTCCAGTGATCACTCGTCGGGCGCGTAAGCGGCCCGGGAACACACCGACCAATAGGGCGTCCCCGCGCGACGCGTCGCAACGCCCTGCGATACAATGACTTCTGAGCCAAACCGCGCTCCCTGCCGCCGCCGGAACGACGGATTTTGCCGAATCCTGCAAGACGAGCGACGCAGAGGTACGTAGATACCCCCCCGTGAAGCACTCGGAGCCAGTCAAACCAGGATCCCGCCTCGCAGGGCACAACGTGCTCGCCCAGATCGGGCGTGGCGCCGCGTCCGTCATCTACCTCGTGCAAGACCCCAAATCCAAGCAGATCTGGGCCCTCAAGCACGTGGTCAAGAACGGGCCCAAGGACCAGCGATTCCTCGAGCAGGCCGAGCAGGAGGGCGCCGTCTCCGCCCGCCTCGACCACCCCGTCATCCGGCGGATCGTCAAGATCACCCGCTCCCGCTCGCTCACGGGCGTCAAAGAGCTCTACATGCTCATGGAGTACGTCGACGGCGTCAGCGTCGACAAGCACCCGCCCGAGACGTTCGAGGAATCGGTGGACATCTTCCGCCAGGTCGCCCGCGGCCTCGCCCACATGCACGCCAAGGGCTTCGTCCACGCGGACATGAAGCCCAACAACGTCGTCATCTGCGACGACGGCTCCGTCAAGGTGATCGACCTCGGCCAGTCGTGCGCCATCGGCGCCGTCAAGGAGCGCATCCAGGGCACCCCCGACTACATCGCCCCCGAGCAGGTGCATCTCCGCGCCATCACCCCCAAGACCGACATCTACAACCTCGGCGCGACCATGTACTGGGTGCTGACGCGCCAGAACATCCCCACCGCGATCCCCAAGGGCGACTCGCTCGTCAACAGCCTCGACGACCACCTGATCGAGAAGCCCAAGCCCATCAAAGAGCTCAACCCGCGCGTGCCCGACATGCTCGCCGATCTGATCATGCAGTCCGTCGCCATCGACCCCGATCAACGCCCGCCGGACATGGACTGGGTCGCCGACCGGCTGGACCTCATCTACGGCAAGGCCGTCGCCGACCGCAAGCTGCGCGAAGGCAAGAAGAACGGCGACGCTGCGACCGCCAGGATCGAAGACGCCGCCCAGAAACCCGGCGACGCGCTGGGGCAGGGCGCGTGAGCCCCCGGGCCGCCGCGCCGTGAGCCTCCCCCCCGTCGACCTCGCGAGCCCGGACGCCGTCGAACGCCTGTTCCTCGACGCGGCGAGCGCCAACTTCGACGCCGCATGCCGCAACGGATCGGTGGACGAGATCAACGCCCCCGGCGTCCTCATCGCCACCGGCGACCTGCACGACAACCCGATCCACTTCGCGCGCGTCCTCGAACTCGCCGCCCCCCCGGAAGCCCCCCCGGAATCACCCCCGGAAGCGCCCCCGGAAACATCCCCGCCGGGCGCACCGCCTCAGGAAGCCCCGCCGACGCATGTCACGCTGCACGAGGTCATCCACTCCGGGCGGCTGATCAACGGCGTGGACCTCAGCCACCGCGCCCTCGCACGGGTCGCGCAGGCGAAACTGCACGCGCCGGAGCGCGTGCACACGCTGCTCGCCAACCACGAGCTCTCGCAGATCGTGGGCATGGGCGTGGTGAAGGACGGCGTGCGCATGAAGGACGCCTTCAACGAGGGCGTCGGGTACGTCTTCTCCGAGGAAGCCCCGCGCGTGCTGCGCGCCATCGAGGCGTTCATCCGCTCGATGCCGCTCGCGCTGCTCTGCAACCGGGGCGGGCCGGACTGCGTGCTCTGTGCGCACAGCCTGCCGGGCGCCGATCTCCTCGACCGCTTCGACCACACCGTCCTCGATCGTGCCCTCACGGAGGAGGACTACACGCCGCGCAAGGGCGCCGCGCACATCATGGTCTGGGGGCGCGGCCACCCGCCCGAGCACCTCGAAGCCCTCGCGCAGCGCTGGGGCGTGCGCCTGTTCCTGCTGGGGCACGAGAAGGCGGAGCAGGGCTGGCGATTCGTCGAGCCCAACGCGGTCGTCCTCAACAGCGACCACGAGCACGGCGCCGCGTTGGAAATCGACCTCGGCGCCGTCCCCGAGTGCCCCCCGCCCGAGCCGCACGAGGGATCGGCGCGGGGGTGGAGGTTCCATAGACTGACGCCGTCGGAGTAGACGCGAGCACGCACACCGAAGGGGGCGCGACGGATGAGCCCGAGGGTCGAGACACCGAGCGCCGGGAACAACGCGCCCGCCGCGCCGCCGCGTCGCGCCGTGTGCCCGCGCTGCGGGTACGACCTGCGGGGCCACGTCGAGACGTGGACCGACCGCTGCCCGATCAACGGCGGGTGCTCCGAGTGCGGGTACGCCTTCGAATGGGCGAACGTGCTCAGCCCCATCCGCAATCGCCTGCGGTGGTTGTATGAGCACGCACGCCGATGGTGGGACGTGCGCCGGGCGTGGGGAACGTTCGCACGATCATTAGCGCCGTGGTGGTTCTGGAGACGGGTGTCGCGTATCCCCGATGCGCGCCCAGCCCGCGCCCTGCTTGGGTTTGTTTTGGTGTGCATCAGCGTGTTATGTGCATCGGTACTTTTGCTCTACGCGATGCTGATCCTCTCGAGCGATTTCGGCACAAGCAGCAACATGCCATCATGGAGTACCATCGCGTCATACCCTTTCCGAACAGCCGGATGGTCTTATCGGTATATAAATAACCACTGGTACAACCTTGGCGTCAACATCTACACCGCGTCGTTATGGTCGATCGTTTCCTCGGCGGCTTTCGCGGCGGTGGCGGTGGCATCTGTGCTTGCCTCGCAGCAGCATATAGATCGCGCGGTCGGAGCGAGGCTCGCGGCGCGGATGGGCGTGTACGCGCTTTCGATCCCAACGGCGCTCTTTACCGCGCACGTCCTGCTCGTTCTCATCGCGCACGCCGAACTTGCGTATGCCAACTTCTTGGTCGATTCGCGGATCAGATCCTGGTTCGGCTCTATAGGCGTCTACACTGTCGCACCGATGCGCGGCCGCTACACCGAGTGGGTGATCATGGGCGTCGTCGCGTGGCAGTGGTGGCACTGGTGGGCGGCGATCCGATCGCATCTTATTTTCGTTGGGCCGAGGCAACTCTGGGCGTGCATCGTGGTCGGCGGCACACTCGCCGCGGCGCTATCGTCAGCCCTGCTTTGGTGGGCATTCTTCTGACGACTTCCGTACACGGCGATAGAGTCTTATCCAAGCGCCGATCCCGCCCTAGAATGCCGCACGAGCACCCGCCGCGACACGATCCACCGCCGAGCCATCCATGCCCCACGACCACACCACCATCACCGACTCGATCTTCTCCCTCCTCGACACCGCCGACCCCGAGGCGGCGTCGATCCTGCGGGCCGAGGATGATCGGCAGTCCTCCACGATCGAGCTGATCGCCTCGGAGAACCACGTCTCGCCCGCCGTCATGCACGCGATGGGCACGTGCCTCACGAACAAGTACGCCGAGGGGTACCCCGGCGCCCGGTACTACGGCGGGTGCGAGCACCACGACCGCATCGAGCAGTTGGCGCGCGACCGGGCCAAGTCGCTCTTCAAGTGCGAGTTCGCCAACGTGCAGCCCCACTCGGGCGCCTCGGCCAACGCCGCGGCGTTCATGGCGCTCATGCAGCCCGGCGACACCTTCGCGGCGCTGGTGCTCAAGGACGGCGGGCACCTCTCGCACGGGATGAAGATCAACTTCTCCGGCGTGTTCTACAAGCCCGTCTTCTACCCCCTGCACGCCGACCCCGACCACGAACAGTTCGAGCGCATCGACTACGACAAGGCCCGCGAGGTCTGCCTCGAACACAGGCCCAAGCTGCTGCTGTGCGGCTACTCCGCGTACCCGCGCGAGATCGACTTCGCCCGCTTCCGCGCCATCGCCGACGAGTGCGGCGCGCTGCTCATGGCGGACATCGCCCACATCGCGGGCCTCGTCGCGGCGGGGGTGCACGCCTCGCCCTTCCCGCACGCGCACATCGTCACCACGACCACGCACAAGACGCTGCGCGGGCCGCGCGGCGGGCTGATCCTCTGCAACGACGAGGAAATCGCCAAGAAGATCGACAAGTCCCTCTTCCCCGGCCTGCAGGGCGGCCCGCTCATGCACATCATCGGGGCCAAGGCGGTGGCCTTCGGCGAGGCGCTCATGCCCGAGTTCCGGGGCTACTCGCAGCGCGTCGTCGAGAACGCCAAGGCGCTCGCGGGCGCCCTCACCGAGCGGGGCTTCCGCATCACCACCGGCGGGACGGACAACCATCTGATGCTCGTGGACCTCCGCCCCTTCGACGCCGAGCTCACCGGCGCCGACGCTGAGCGCTGGCTCGAGGACGCGGGCATGGTCAGCAACAAGAACGCCATCCCCGGCGACCCCCGCCCGCCCAAGCACACCTCCGGCCTGCGCCTGGGCACGCCCGCGACCACCACACGCGGCTTCGGGACCAAGGAGATGGAGATGGTCGCCGGCTGGATCGAACGCGTCCTGCGGGCTAAGGGCGATGCGCAGGAGGCGGGGCGCGTCCGCGAGGAGGTGCGCCTCCTGTGCGAGGCCTTCCCGCTGCCGGGGCACGAACACGCGGGCGCCCGCGCCGGCGTCTGAAGTCGGCGATTATTCGGACCGAAACCAAGGGGTATGCCCACCGCCCCCCGACCGCCCATCCCGCGAGAGAGACCGAGCCCTTCATGAAGAAACCGCCCGACTGGACCGAGGGCATGCACGCGGAGACGCCCCTCACCGAGACCGTCCGCGTCGGCCTCGACGCACGCCTGGACCGCGTCGTCGAGATGGCGCCCACGCGCGACGAGGGCGGGGATCTGGACGTGCGTCGTGTGCATCAACTCCGCGTCTCGACGCGACGTGCCGCGGCCACGCTGCGCGCGTTCAAGGCGTGCGTGAAGAAGGGCGTGCGCAAGGACCTCGAGGAGGCGCTGCGCGAGATCCGTCGCGCCGCCGGGCCCGCGCGCGAGGCGGATGTGCACGCGGAGTGGGTCGCCGCGCTCCGCGAGGGCGCCGCGAAGGAGCACGCGCCGGCGCTGGCGTGGCTGGCGCAGCAGTTGGACGCGGAACGCGAGTCCTCGCGCGAGGTGCTCGCCGCGCTCGCCGAGGACGACCCCCGCGCGCGGCTCAAGAAGCTCCGGAAACGGGCCTTGGGCGCGATCCGCGAGCCGTCGTGGGCCGAGGGCGAACGCGTCACGCTGCTCGACGGCGCCAACCGGGCGTTGCTGCGCGCCGTCGACGCCGCCCGCGACGCCTCCGAGCAGGACCTGAGCGTGCTCGACAACCTGCACGAGCTGCGCATCCGCATGAAGCGGCTGCGGTACGCCCTCGAGACGTTCGCGCCCGCCCTGCCGGAGCGCGTGTTCGATGAGCTGTACCCGCGCGTCGAGGAGATCCAGGAGGCGCTGGGCGCGCTCAACGACGCCTACGAGCTGGCCGGGCGCGTCGAACGCTCGGCCGAGGCGCTCGAGCGCGCCGACGACGAAGCCCAGGCCACGCTCACGAGCATGCGGGCGTTGCACGATCATTGCGCACAGGAGCGCGACCAGCGCGCGAGCGAGTTCGTCGAGTGGTGGCGCTCGCGCAACGGCGTAGCGCTGCTCGACGACCTCGAACGAACCGTCGTCGGGCCGCGCGAGTCGCCTGTAGACGACGCCGCGCCGCCGCGCCCCGCCGCGCCCGCGCCCGAGCCCAAGCCGTCGCGTCACGCCTCCAACGGCGCCGCCCACCACCCGGAGCCGACCAACCCGCGGCTCGCGGCGATCGACATCGGCACCAACACCATCCGCCTGATCATCGCCGAGATCGACGGCGAGGGCGGGTACCGCGTGCTCGACGACGAGAAAGAGATCGCGCGGCTCGGGCAGGGCCTGAGCGAGGGCGGCGCGATGCTGCCCGAGGCCATGGAGCGCGCCGCGACGACGATCGCCAGCATGATGCGCATCGCCGAGGGCTACGGCGCCCAGCGCATCCGCGCGGTCGGCACCGCGGTGCTGCGCAGCGCGACCAACCAGCGCGAGTTTCTCGGCCTCGTGCGCGAGCGCGCCGGGGTGGAGATCGACGTCATCAGCGCCGAGGAAGAGGCCCGCCTCAACTACGACAGCGCCGCCAAGGCCTTCGACGTCGAATCCCTGCCCACGGCGATCGTTGACATCGGCGGCGGCAGCACCGAGATCGTGCTCACCGCGGGCGGCCTCATCGAGCGCATCTACACCATCGACATCGGCGCGGTGCGCGTCACCGAGCGTTTCGGCGGCGCCGAGGAGGCCCCCGGCCCACGCTTCGACGAGATGCGCGACTGGGTCGACGCACGCCTCCACGACGACATCGGCAAGCCACCCTTCGAGCCGCAGATGCTCATCGGCGCCGGCGGCACGTTCGAGGCGCTGGCCAAGATGGACATGCTCCGCAACGAGCCGGGCGCCACCGCGGGCATGCCCAGCGTGGTCCGCGGCTACGACCTCGACCGCAACGCCGTCCGCAGCATCCTCGACTGGCTCCGCGCCATGACCCTCGCCGAGCGTCGTCGCGTGCCCGGCCTCAGCCCCCAGCGCGCGGACATCATCGTCGCAGGCGTCACGCTGGTCGACCGCGTCATGCGCGCGCTCGACGTCCGCCACATCCGCGTCCACGACGGCGGCATCCGCGACGGCCTGCTGCTGCGCATGGCCCGCGAGCTCGACCCGAAGAATTCGCGCGCCGGCAACGGCGCCGACGCCCGCGACCCCATGCGCGCCGTCCGCCAGTTCGCCGCGTCGTGCAACTTCGACCGGCGCCACTGCGACCACGTCGCCGGCCTGGCGCTGCGGCTCTTCGATCAACTCAGCGCCCGCCTCCCCGAGAAGGCCCGGAAACGCCTCGACGACGAGGCCCGCCTCCTCCTGCACGCCGCCGGTGAACTGCACGACGTCGGCTACCACATCAACTACGAGAAGCACCACCGGCACTCCTATCACCTGATCATGCACAGCGGCATGAGCGGCTTCACGCCGCGGCAGGTCGAGGTCATCGCCTGCGTCGCCCGCTACCACCGCGGCTCCAAGCCCAAAGACAGCCACGCCGAGTTCACCCGGCTGAGCGAATCCGACCAGTCCCTCGTGCGCACGCTCAGCGCCGTGCTGCGCGTCGCCGACGGCCTCGACCGCACCCACATGCAGAACGTGAGCGACCTGCGCGTACGCGTCGAGCCGGAGGCCCTGCACATCGTGCTGCACGCCCCCAAAGACCCCTCCGTGGACATCTGGGGCGCCGAACGAAAATCAGCGCTCTTCGACGACGTCTTCGGGCTCAAGCCGGCCTTCGAGTGGCGCGGCGCCGTCGCCGCGGAGGCCGAGCCGCGCGCCGCGCACTCGGCGCAACCCGGCGCCGCACGCGGCTGATGTCGGGGGCGCGATCGTGTCGATGATGCCCGCATGTCCGACGCCGCCCCGATCCAGAGCACGCCCCAGGCCGGCGCGATCCCCTACCGCCTCACGCGCCGGGGCGCGTACGAGGTGCTCCTGATCACCACGAGCAACGGTCGCTGGCTGATCCCCAAGGGCGGCGTCGACGAGGGCGACACGCCCGAAGAGGCCGCCGTCATCGAGGTCTACGAGGAGGCGGGCGCTGTCGGCGTGATCGAGGGCGACGCCATCGGGTCGTTCTCGTACATAAAGCGCAACACGCCGCACACGGTCGCCGTCTTTCCGCTGCGGGTCCAGCGGGTGCTCTCGCGCTGGCAGGAGCAGGGCTTCCGCGAGCGCCGCTGGCTCGGCGTCGAGGGCGCCGCGACGCTCGTGGCGCTGCCCGAGATCGCGCGCATGATCCGCGACCTGCCCGGCCACGTGCGCGACCTCCGCGCCAACGCGGCCTGAGCGCCCCGTCCCCCTTCAACCGGGATCGATCCGCCCGTCCGCGCGCAGGGCGAGGTCGCCCCGCGCTGCGCACTGCCGCACCCCCTCGCACAGGGCCGCGCAGACCGCGGTGGCGAGGTTCAGCGACCGCTCCCCCGGCAGCATGGGCAGGGCCAGCAGGCGGTCGGCGTGCTCGTCGAGGACGCCTTGCGGCAGGCCCTGGGTCTCCTTGCCGAAGAGCACGGCGTCGCCGGGGCGGAGGTCCGCCTCCCAGTGGGGCCGGGTGGCCCGGGTGGTGTAGGCCCACACGCGGGGGGGCTCACCCCCCCGAACGCGAGCCAACTCGGCGCGGCAGTCCGCCCATGAATCGTGCTCGCGCACCCCCAGCCGGGGCCAGTAATCCATGCCCGCACGCCGCAGGGCGTGCTCCGAGGTGTCGAAGCCCAGCGGGCGGACCAGATGCAGGGCACACCCGAGGGCCACGCACGTTCGCCCGATGTTCCCCGTGTTGTTGGGAATCTCGGGTTCGTGCAGCACCACGTGGAACAGGGAGGCCATGGCGGCGAACATATCTTGCGGAGACGCGGAGGGGCGGAGGCCCCGTACGCTGGAGAAAGCGGTGTCGGCGCCCGGAGGGCCCCGGCCATCTCCAAAAAACCCGCAAATTTCCCGGTGTCGCCCCCGCGTCCCCGATACATTTCCTCGTCTCCACCGATAGACGAACAATGACCGAAGCCCCCCGCCTGGACCTGAAAGAACCCCTCCGCGAGACGATGCGCGAGCGGCTCCGCGCCCTCACCGAAGAGGACATCCTGCGCTCATCCAACGCGGTGGCGCGTCGGGTCGTGGCCTCCGCGTTCTTCGAGTCCGCGTCCACGGTGATGCTCTACCTGCCCATCCCCGGCGAGGTCGACATCCTCGGCGTCGCGCTGCGGGCATTCCAGCAGGGCAAGACGGTCTGCGTGCCCCGCATGGACTGGCGCAAGCGCCGCATGACCGCGGTCGAGATCCGCACCGTCAACGACGGCTTCGAGCAGCGCCAGCACGGCGTGCGCGAGCCCGCCTCGGGGCGCCCCGTCCCCATCGAGGAGATCGACCTCGTGCTCGCGCCCGGCCTCGCCTTCGACGCCGCGGGCCGCCGGCTCGGGCGCGGCGGCGGTTTCTACGACCGGTTCCTCTCCCAGCCCCGCGATCGGCGTTCGATGCGCACCACCTGCGGTGTATGCTTCGATATTCAGATCGTGGACCGCACTCCGACCGATGAACATGACCAGACGGTCGATGTCGTCGCGACGGATCGCAGGCTGATCTGCGCCCCCTGCCGCAACCGCGCCTGAGTGCGTGAGGCTGCGTTCCCGGGGGTTCCCGACCGCGTCGGCGCCCACGATCATTCGCCGGCCCTCACGCGTACGGAGGTTCTCTCAGACATGGCGCTCGCTTCACAGACGGCTCGGAGCTCCGAGATGCCCCGCTCGTCGTACCTCATGCACCGGCGCAGCCGGCGGCGCTCCATCCGCGCCATCGCCGGGGTGGTCGTCCTCATCGCCGGGCTGGCGGCGTTCTGGTGGGTCTCCGCCGGGCGCACGCCGGAGCCCGTCGTCGCCGGGCACGGCGAGGAGATGCTCGAGCACACCGTGGGCGCCACCAATGTCGCGCCCACGCAGCCGCTGCCGGAATCACGGGTTGCGCTCGCCGATCAGCGCTCGAACCGCCAGACGCCGGCCGCCGCGGCGCGGGCCGAGGAAGACGCCTTGTACGTGATCGACATGGGCGCCGGCGCCACCACGTCGCCAACCAAGGCCGCGCCGATCACGGAGAGCGCCCGCACCGCGCCGGTCACGCCAGAACGCCCCGCGGCGGCGGCGCCCGAGCGCACCGCCCCCGCTCCCGCCCCAACAACCACGCCTTCACGCAGCGCCCAAACCCCCGAAACCACACGAGCCACCGGGCCTGTCGGCGGCGCCGGCTCGCTCAGCCCCGAGCCCGTGCGCGGCTGGATCGCCGACGCCACGGCCCTCGCCAACGCCGGACGGCTCATCGAGGCCCGCAAGCTCTTCAACCGCGCTCTGCACGACGACCGCGCCCACCACGCCGACCGCGACGTCATCCGCGCCCGCATGGGCGCCATCAACGACGAGCTCATCTTCTCGCCGCGCATCGCGAACAACGACCCCATCAGCGTCTGGTACACCGTGGCGCCCGGCGACACGCTCTCGCGCATCGCCCACCGCAACAACACCAAGGTCGACTGGCGGCTCATCCAGCGCATCAACAACATCAGCAACCCCTCCCGCATCACCGTCGGGCAGCGGCTCAAGCTGGTGCGCGGCCCCTTCCACGCCGTCGTGTACAAGCACGCCTTCCGCCTCGACCTGTACCACGGCGAGCCGGACGAGCACGGCAACCGGCTCTTCATCCGCTCCATGCCCGTCGGCCTCGGCGAGACCGGCTCCACGCCCGTCGGCACGTTCATCGTGCGCCCCGACTCCAAGCTCATCGACCCGGCCTGGCGCAACCCGCGCACCGGCGAGTTCTTCCCCTCCAAAGCACCCGACAACCCCCTCGGCAAGCACTGGGTCGGCCTCGACCCCGCCGACGACGCCACCGCCCGGTACACCGAGTACGGGCTGCACGGCACCATCGAGCCCCACTCGATCGGGCAGGAGATGTCCATGGGCTGCGTCCGCCTGCTCGCGGACGACATCGCTCTGATCTACGAGGTCATGACCGAGCGCGTCAGCACCGTCATCATCATGCCCTGATCGGCTCCGCCCGCCCGCGTCGAACGACCGGCGAGCGAGCCGCTCCGGCGGGCCCTCACCACCCCCAAAAGCCCTCCCGGAACGCCTCCAGAAGGCCTCGGCGAGGCCCGCGCCCGGGGCCCACGGAACGGCCCGGAGGCGGCCTGCGGCGAGCGCATGCGGCGGCGTGCTGCGCTATAATGATGGGATGATCGTCCGCCGCTAGTGGCGACGACACACGAGCGACCCTATCAGATGACCAACATCAGCGCCGGCGCCCCGGAAAAACCCTTGCCACAGAACGAGTACAGCGAATCGTCGATCAAGGTGCTCGAGGGCCTTGAGGCGGTGCGGAAGCGCCCCGGCATGTACATCGGCGACACGGGCGCCGCGGGGCTGCACCATCTCGTGTTCGAGGCGGTCGACAACAGCATCGACGAGTGCATGGCGGGGCGCGCGACGACCGTTGCGATCTCCATCCACGCCGACGGCTCCGTCTCCGTCGTGGACGACGGCCCGGGCATCCCCATCGGCCCGATGCAGCACGAGAACCCCCTGCTCAACGGCAAGCCGGCCGTCGAGATCGTGATGACGATCCTCCACGCCGGCGGCAAGTTCGGCGGTGACGAATCGGCGTACAAGGTCTCGGGCGGTCTGCACGGCGTGGGCATCTCGTGCGTCAACGCGCTCTCGGAGTGGCTCGAGGTCGAGGTGCGGCGCGGCGGCAAGGTGCACCAGATCTCGTTCGAGCGCGGCAAGGTCGACTCGCCGCTGCACGTCGTCGCCGAGCTCAACGGCGCCGACACCGAGCGCACCGGCACACGCGTCACGTTCAAGCCCGACCACGAGATCTTCCCCGAGACCGACTTCGCCTACACCACGCTCGCCTCGCGCCTGCGCGAGCTCGCCTATCTGAACCCCGGCGTCACCATCAAGGTCGCCGACGAGCGCGTCGGCTCCGACGGCAAGCCCAAGGAAGAAATCTATAAGTACGACGACGGCCTGCTCGCCTTCGTCGAGCACCTCAACGAATCGAAGACGACGCTGGCGCCCGCGATCTTCCTCCGTGGCGAGAACGCTGAGGCCGGCCTCGTGTGCGAGGTCGCGCTCCAGTACAACGACGGCTACAACGAGCTCATGCTCTCCTTCGCCAACAACATCAAGACCATCGACGGCGGCACGCACCACTCCGGGTTCAAGTCCGCGCTCACCCGCACGTTCAACAACTACGCGCGCACCGCGGGCGTCATCCGCGAGAAAGACCCGGTGCCGACCGGCGACGATCTCCGCGAGGGCCTCGCCTCCATCATCTCCGTCAAGCTACCCAACCCGCAGTTCGAGGGCCAGACCAAGGGCAAGCTCCGCAACACCGAGATCGAGGGCTTCGTCTCCTCCATCGTCAGTGAGAAGCTGCAGGAGTGGCTCGAAGAGCACCCCACCGAGGCCAAACGCATCTGCATGAAGGGCGTGATCGCGGCCCAGGCCCGCGAGGCCGCACGCAGGGCCCGCGACCTCACCCGGCGCAAGAGCGCGCTCGACTCGGGCTCCATGCCCGCCAAGCTCGCCGACTGCAAGACGAAGGACGTCGACTCCTCCGAGATCTTCATCGTCGAGGGTGATTCGGCCGGTGGCTCCGCCAAGCAGGGGCGCGACGTCATGACGCAGGCCATCCTGCCCCTGCGCGGCAAGCTGCTCAACGTCGAGAAGGCCCGCATCGACAAGGTCCTCGCGTTCGAGGAGATCCGCGTCCTCATCCAGGCGCTCAAGTGCGGCATCGGCGCCGAGTTCGACATCGCCCGCCTCCGCTACGGCAAGGTCATCATCATGACCGACGCCGACGTCGACGGCTCGCACATCCGCACGCTGCTGCTCACGTTCTTCTTCCGCCAGATGCCCGAGCTCATCAAGCGCGGCAAGGTGTACATCGCCCAGCCGCCGCTCTACCTCATCAGCAAGGGCAAGACCAGCCAGTACGTGCTCAACGAGGGCAAGCTCGCCGACGTGCTCACCGAGCTCGGCCTCGTCGGCTCGACGCTGATCGTGCGCGACACCGAGCGCATCGACCCCGCCACCGGCGACCCCGTCGTCGTGCGCGAGATCGAGGGCGACGAGGCCCGGCGCCTCGTCCGCGCCCTGCGCCGCCTCAAGGAGCTCGCCGAGATCGTCGAACGGCGCGGCGTGCGCTTCCCCGAACTGCTCGCCGCCCGCGACAACGACCCCGAGGGCCGCCGCCGCCTGCCCACGCACCGCCTCCAGTGGCGCGGAACCCCCGGCGAGGCCTTCGCGTGGTCCGAGGAGCACGCCTCGCGCCTCATCGAAGAGCACAACCTCCGCCTCGAGCACATCGACACCGTCGCCGACGCCGACCCCGCCGCCGAGGTCCGCGCCGAGAAGCCGCTGGCCCGGCTGCGCGAGCTGCACGAGAACAAGGAGATCGCCGTCATCACCGAGACGCTCGCCGCCTCGGACATCGACATCGACGACTACGCCCTCGTGCGCGAAGAGTCCGTCACCGGCGAGCTGCTGCCCACAAAGTACGCGTGGCGCAGCCCCGCAAAGTCCTCGCCCCGCGACAAGCAGAAGGCCGCCCAGCGCGAAGACGCCGACGCCGACGACAACTCCGACAGCGCCGAGGCCGCCGAAGCCGCCGCGCCCAAGCACCGCCTCACCGAGACCCCCAACGTCCCCGGCATCCTCGACACCCTCACCGAGGTCGGGCGTCGCGGCATCGAAACCAAGCGCTTCAAGGGCCTGGGCGAGATGGACCCGGATCAGCTCGCCGACACCACGATGAACATCGCCACCCGCACGCTCCTCCGCGTCACCTGGGACGACGTGAGCGAGGCCGAGACGATGTTCTCCGTCCTCATGGGCGAGAACGTCGAACGCCGCCGCAAGTTCATCGAAGACCACGCCCTCGAGGTGAAGTCGCTGGACGTGTGAGAACGGGCGCTGCTTGGGCCCCCTGAGCGACCCACGAAACGCGACTGTCAAGGAGCGTGTTCAGCGCCCGTGAACCGGTGATGTGCCGCGCACTGGACAGCCAACGAAGAACGCTCCTTGACAGACGCGTTTCGTTGCGTGCGCTTTGGCTGTATGGGCGTCGGCGCTCCGTTCGGCGCCGCGAGCGTCGCCGTTCTAACGGCGCAGACGCAGGTCGCGCTCCGCGGCGAGTTCGCCTTGTTCGTTGGTTTCCAACCGAACGATCCCCGCGAAGCGGCCCGTGTCTTCCAACCGGGCGCGCATGCGCTCCGTGATGAGCGGGTCGCCCTCGAACCAGAATTCGTCGACCCAGTGTTCCTGCCCGCCGCGAGGCGTGAGCGTGACGTGGACGTGGGCCGGCTCGGTGTGCGTGGGATACGGCGCGGGCTTGATGGTGCGGATCTCGTAACGACCTTCCGCGTCGGTGCGGAGCCAGCCGCGCAACGCGCCGTGACGCCGGCCGTTGCCCGTCTCGCTGCCGCGCATGGGGTAGACGCCGGTCGCGTCGGTGTGATAGGCGTAGACGAGCACGCCCGGCGCGGGCGTTTCCCCGTCGGGCAGGAACACGCGCCCGCGCAGCACGATCCGTTCGCCCGGTTCCTCGTCGGGTGCGATCAGAACCTGGCACGTGAGTTGATCGTCCGGCGGCGCGTCCGCCGCGCCGCACCACTCGCACGCGGGGAGCGGCTGCCGCGCGTCCGCACACGCGGCGACGATGAGCAACGAAACGATCGAGACGCCGACGTACGACAAGAGCGTCCGCATGGTCTCCCTTTCAAAAGCGTGATTCGTGTTGGGCGTATACGCAGGTTGTATGGCGATCGAACTCGGTCGGTTTCTCGCTTCAACCACCGGGGCTGGATCGCCGTCGTGTTCGGTGTATGATCGGATCGTGCCCGGCGACATCGAACACCCCGACGCCCTCCAGCACCACCGCATCCGCGGGCGCGGCGCCGGGATCAACCCGCCCAACCGCTTCGACGGCGTCCGCCTGAGCGTGCTGGGCGAGTTCCTCGACGAGCAGGCCGCCGAGTACCCCGAGGGCGTGCAGGTCCCCACCACGGTCTACGAGGATCGCACGAAGTCGGTGCTCAACCGCGTCGACTCGCCCGACCTGCCCTTCCGCTGGACGGTCAACCCCTACCGCGGCTGCGAGCACGGATGCGTGTACTGCTACGCGCGCCCGGGCCACGAGATGCTTGGGTTCTCGCTGGGGCTCGACTTCGAGACCAAGATCGCCGCCAAGACCGGGGCGCCCGCGCTGCTGGCCGCGGCGCTGGACAAGCCCGCGTGGGCCGGCGAGACCGTCGTGATGAGCGGCGTGACCGACCCCTACCAGCCCATCGAGCGCCGCCTCCGCATCACCCGCGCGTGCCTGGAGGTGATGGCCGCACGCGCACAGCCGGTGGCGATCGTCACCAAGAACGCCCTCGTGCTGCGCGACATCGACCTGCTGCGCGAACTCTCGAGCCACGGCGCCTGCCGCGTGTACGTGAGCGTGACCAGCCTCGACCCGCACACCGCACGCGCCATGGAGCCGCGCGCCAGCAGCCCGGCGTCGCGCCTGCGCGCGATCCGCGAACTCACGGACGCCGGCGTGCCCACCGGCGTCATGACGGCGCCCATCATCCCCGGTCTCAATGACCACGAGATGCCCGCCCTGCTCAAGGCCGCGCACGAGGCGGGGGCGCGCAGCGCCGGGTGGGTGCTGCTGCGGCTGCCGCACCAGATCAAGGACGTCTTCTTCGATTGGGCCCGGCGCGAGTTCCCCGACCGCGCCAAGCGCATCGAGCACGCCGTGCGCGAGACGCGCGAGGGCGAGCTCTACGACGCCGCCTTCTTCACCCGCCAGCGCGGCACGGGCGAGCGCGCCGAGCACATGCAGCGCACGTTCGAGGTCTTCACGAGGCGGCTGGGCATGAACAAGGACCGCGTCGCGCTCTCGACGGCCGAGTTCGAACGCCGGCGGGCGGCGCTTCGGCTCCGCGGCGGCGACACCGGCCAGCGTCTGCTCTTCGGGGAGTGAACGCGCCGGCGCGGCTCACACGCCCAGCAGCGTCACCGCGATGAGCCCCACCGCCGCGCACACGCCGAGCACCGTCAGCATGCCCCGCTTGAAGCGGAAGATCGCCACGAAGGCGCCCGCACCGATGAGCAGGGCGATGACGTCCACGCCCGACCACTCCGGCACGTACAGCCGCAGCGGACCGATGCGGCGCGTCCCGACCTCCGCGAACACGACGTGCAGGGCGAACCACACCCCGAGGTTGAGAACCACGCCCACCACCGCGGCGGTGATCGTCGACATCGCCGCGTTGAGCGTCCGGTTCTCGCGCAGGCGCTCGATGTAGGGCGCGCCGAGGAAGATCCACAGGAAGCAGGGGATAAACGTCGTCCACGTCGCCAGCACGGAGGCCAGCACGCCCGCCAGCACGGGGTCGAGGGCGCCGGGGTCGCGCTGCGCCCCCATGAAGCCGACGAACTGCAGCACCTGGATCAACGGGCCGGGCGTCGTCTCGGCCATGGCCAGCCCGTCGAGCATCTCCCCAGGCGCGAGCCAGCCGAACACCTCCACCGCGCGCTGCGCCACGTACGCTAGAACCGCGTAGGCGCCGCCGAAGGTCACCACCGCCGTCTGGCTGAAGAACACCCCCTGCTGCACGAAGACGTTCTTCCACCCCAGCCACCACGCGAGCGCGAGCGTGGGCGCCCACCACAGGCCTCCCCAGACCGCGACGGTGCGCACCGCGCGCCCCAGCGAGGGGCGCACGCTGGTGAGGGCCGACTCCGGCACAACGGGCGCCGGGGCCGCGGCCGACGCGTTCCCGTGGTCCGTCGCGTGGAAGACGCTCGGCAGCACGCGCCCGCCGACGAAGCCCAGCAGCGCCGCCGCGGCGATCAACAGCGGGAACGGAACCCCGAAAAAGAAGATGCCCACGAACGCCCCGGCCGCGACGCCGACCATCACACGGTTGTGCAGCGCCCGCCGCCCGATGCGGATCACCGCGTGCACGACGATCGCCAGCACCGCGGGTTTGACGCCGTAGAACACGCCCTGCACCGCGGCGGAGTCGAAGTGCTGCGCGTAGAGCACGCTCAGCGCCAGGATCGCGAGGAACCCCGGCGCCACGAAGAGCGCCCCGGCGACGATCCCGCCCAGCGTGCGGTTGAGCAGCCACCCGATGTACGTCACGAGCTGCATGGCCTCCGGCCCGGGCAGCAGCATGCAGTAGTTGAGCGCGTGGAGGAATCGGCGCTCGCTGATCCAGCGTTTCTCATCGACCACGATGCGGTGCACGACCGCGATCTGCCCGGCCGGGCCGCCGAAGCTCAGCAGGGCCACGCGCGCCCACACGCGCAGCGCCTCGCCGAAGGGCACGGCGCCCCCGGGGCCCCCCCCGGCGCCCCCGGTATCCGCGGCCGCGTCGCCGGGAGCATCTGGCGGATCGCGCGGGGGAGCGTCGGCCTCGGTCATCCGTCACCTCGGGGCAGCGCCGGCGTTGGTCAGCGGGCGATCTCGATGGCGCGGGTCTCGCGCAGCACGGTCACGCGGATCTCGCCCGGGAACGTCATCTCCTCGCCCACGCGGTCGGCGATGCGCTTGGCGATGAGGTACGCCTCGTCGTCGGCGACGCGGGATGCGTCGACCATCACCCGCACCTCGCGCCCGGCCTGGATGGCGTACGCCTCGGTGACGCCCTGCTCGTTGAGGGCGATGTCCTGGAGTTGTTCGAGCCGCTGGATGTAGCGCTCGAGCGACTCGCGCCGGGCGCCGGGGCGGGCGCCGCTGATGGCGTCCGCCGCCATGACGATGGGCGTGTAGAACGATGTCGCGGGCATATCGGCGTGGTGCCCGCCGATGGCGTTGAGCACGGGCTCTTTCTCGCCGTAGGTGCGGGCGAAGTCCATGCCGATCTTGGGGTGCCCGCCCTCCATCTCGTGGTCCATGGACTTGCCGATGTCGTGGAGGAAGCCGCAGCGGCGGGCGATGGCGCCGTCGAGGCCGAGCTGCTCGGCGATGAGCTGGCACAGGAAGGCCACCTCGATGGAGTGCCGCAGCACGTTCTGCCCGTACGAGGTGCGGAAGTGCAGCTTGCCCATCGCGTCGCGGACCTTGGGGTGCACGTTGCGCAGGTTGGCCTCGAGCACCGCGTCCTTGCCGAACTTGACGATGCGCTCATCCATGTCCTTGCGCACGCCCTCGACAACCTCTTCGATGCGCGAGGGGTGCACGCGCCCGTCGGAGACGAGTTTCTGCAGCGCCTCGACGGCGATGGCCTGACGCACCTTGTCGAAGCACGACACCGCGATCACGCCGGGCGTGTCGTCCACGAGGATGTCCACCCCCGTGGCCTTCTCGATGGCGCGGATGTTCCGACCCTCGCGCCCGATGATGCGCCCCTTCATGTCGTCGGAGGGGATCTCGACCGTCCGCACGGTTGACTCGGCGGTGTGCTCGGAGGCGAACCGCTGGATCGCCATGAGGGTGATCTCGCGGGCCTGCTCCTTCGCCTCGGACTGGGCGTCCTCGGTGATCTTGCGCACGATTTTGGCGGCCTCGGCCCGGGTGTCGCCCTCGATGCGGGTCAGCAGCGTCTCGCGGGCCTGCTCCATCGTCATATCGGCGACGCGCATCAACTCCTGCTTCTGCTTGTCGATGATCTGCTCGAGCTCGCCCTCGCGCTCATCGATCTTGGTCTCGCGGGCCTTGAGGGCCTCGCTGGTGCGGGCGAGGTTGTCCTCCTTGACGGCCAGGGTCTCGAGCTTGCGGTCGAGCAGGTCCTCGCGTTTCTTGAGGCGTTTTTCGTCCTCGCGGGCCTCCGCCCGGGCCGTCTCGGCCTCGGCCTCGAACGCTTTGCGTTTCTCGGCGATGGCCCGCTCGCCCTCGAGCTGCGCCTTCTGGGCCGCGGCCTCGGCCTCGGCGCGGGCCACGCGGATGATCTGCTCCGCCTCGCCGCGGGCCTTGCCCATCGTCCACGAGGAGAAGAGCTTCAGCGCCACCACGGCCCCCACGGCCCCCACCGCGACGCCCACGATCAGCACGAGCGCCCAAACGGCGCCAGACGAAGAGCCCGTCGTTGCGGCCCCGATCAAGATTGCATCGAACGCGTGAAGCATCGGCGTACCCTCGAGCGACACGACGGAGCCACGCGCCGGCACAACCGGTCATGCGCTCCACGAGGGTCACGCTGTTCCGCGGGCACGAGCCGTGCGCCGCCGTTCACGTCAGATCAAACACTCCCGCGAGTCCGGGCGACGAAAAATGCCGACGACGCCCACGCCGCCGCGGATGGCTTCGTGTCGCGTCGCTGGTTGCGTGGCCGGATCGGTTCGCATCGGGATCACTCAAACAAAGTCTCGAGGATGCGCTGCAAGCGGGGAATCGTGCTCAATCTATGTCGCGTCGGGCGAACCCTGCACGCGGACCGCCGCGCCCGGGCGCACCCTTGCGCACGGAGCAGAGACGATCAGAACGGCCGGGGGATGCGTTTTCGCCCCCCGCCCGGGGAACAGCGCCGACGCTCGGGACGTGTCGGCGGATTTTCGGACAGACCGAACTTTACACGTTCCGCACAGAACCGTCCAACTACACCCGTAGAACCCCCTACGGCGACTCCCCGGCCCGGGGCTCCTCCCGGCCACCGCCCGGCCATAACCGGGCCCCGGCCCGGCCCGCGTTCGGCCCTCGATCGGGCTACGATCGCTCCAATGCCGACGCTCGTCCGGTGGTTTCTGCGGCTGGGACCGACCAACCCGATCTGCGTCCGTCTCGTGCAGGGGGGGTCGCGGCGGTCGCGCCACATGTACATCCGTACGGCCTACCTCGCGGTCCTGATCGCAGTGCTGCTCTGGTCGCTGCTGCTGCTCACCGGGCGCGACACCCTCAGCTACCGCGAGCTCGCGGGCGCCGGGGCGGCGAGTTTCCAATACGTCGCCTACCTGCAGATCGCCCTCATCTGCATCCTCGCGCCCGTCTTCATGGCCGGGGCCATCGCCCAGGAGGCGAACCCCAAGACGTGGGAGATCCTGCTCACGACGCCGCTCTCCTCGCTGCAGGTCGTGCTGGGGAACCTCTTCGGGCGACTGTTCTTCGTGGCCGCCCTGCTCTTTTCGTCCCTGCCGCTCTTCGCGATCACCCAGTACTTCGGCGGCGTGCCGGGGTCCTCGATCTTCGCCAGCTACGCCATCGCCCTCTGCGCGGCCCTGCTCGTCGGGTCCATCGCCATCGCGCTCTCGGTCAGCCGCACCGCGGGGCGGCGCGCGGTCTTCGCGTTCTACGTCTCGGTGATCTCCTTCCTCGGCGCGACATGGGCCATCGACCTGTGGCTGCGCACGGGCACCGGCGGCGTGACCGGGCTCACGCCGCTCAACCCCTTCCTCGCGCTCGAAGCGCTGCTCAACCCCACCGCCTACCCCCGGCGCGACGCCACAATGCTCGCCGGCGAGGCGTGGATCGTCCGCTTCTGGATGGGCTCGCCCGTGACGGCGTGGTGCGTGGGCAGCGCCCTGCTGAGCGTGACGCTGCTGGGCGCGTGCTCGATCACCGCCCGGCGCATGGGCGAGGGCGGGCAGGGCCTCGGCGCGAACTGGCTCCGCTCGATCTTCCGGCTCGGCACGCGCGGCAGCCGCGAACGCCCCGCACGCCACGTCTGGCTCAACCCCATCGCCTGGCGCGAGGCCACCGTGCGCAGCGCCACGCTGCCCAAGCTCGTGGCCCGCTGGGCGTTTCTCGGCGCAGGAGCGCTGTGGGGCATCGGGCTCGTCGCGGCCCACTACGGCGGCATGGACAACACCACCTTCCGCTTCGCGCTGCTGGCGACGGTGTGGATCGAACTGGCGATCGTCACGCTCATCGCGATCAACATGTCCTCGACGGCCGTCTCGCGTGAGCGCGAGGACGGCACCCTCGATCTCCTGCTCACGACGCCCGTCACGCCCGCGATGTACCTCGGCGGCAAACTGCGGGGCATCATCAGCTATCTCGCGCCGCTGCTGGCGGTGCCGCTGGGCACCATCGCCCTCGCCGCGCTGTACGTGCTCTCGGGCGGGCTGGGGCGCGACGGCGGGGTGACAGCGCCGACCCAGGTCGGCGCCATCGGCGTGGTGGACGTGCCTGTGGTGCTGCCCGAGGCGGCGATCCTCGCGCCGCTGAGCGTGGCGCCGTTCATCGCCTTCGTGGTGATGATCGGGCTGGCGTGGTCCGTGCGCAGCAAGGGCACGATCGGCAGCGTGATCTCGGCCGTGGGCGTGATCGGCGCCGTCAGCGGCGTGATCGGCCTCTGCGCGTGGCAGGCGGGATCGGCGCTCGAGATCCTCGGCCCCGGACTCTCGGGCCTCTCGCCCGCGACGGCGATCTTCTCGATGATCAACCTGGGCGTGGGCGCCGAGGCCACCGTCGCCGCGCACGGCCTCGAAACCGCGCGGATCAGCCTCGCGATCGGCGTGCTACTGAGCGCGGCGATCTTCATCGCCATCGTCGTCGGGCTGCGTTCGAGCATGACGCGACGCTTCGATCAGACCGTGCGCCGACTCGCGGGCACGAACTGACGCCGGCCCGCGGGGCGCCGCCCGCTCGGTCAGCGCACGCCGTACTTGCGGATCGCGTCGCGCACGGTCCGCAGGACCTCCTCCGGCCTGCCGACGCTGAGCCAATACGCCTCGGTCACGCCGGTGCCGGCGGTGGAGAAGCCGATCGAGCCGAGGCCGAACACGCGCTCGGGCACGGTGCGGATCAGGTCGGTGTGCTGTATCGACGAAAGCGTGGACTCGAAGACGTACCGGCGCAGCACGCCGGCGATGCGCACAACACGCCGGTCCGTGAGGATGTACTGCCGCGCGGCCCAGTCGAGCGCCTGCCAGCCGAGTCGCAGCAGCGCCAGCGTGATGAACAGCGAGGAGACGCGCGAGGGCGTGAAGGGCGCCCAGCCGCGACCGGCCATCCACGCCAGCAGCCAGCCCGCGAGGAGCAGCAACACCACATCGCGCGCCGACCCGAGCAGGATGTAGAGCGGGTGCGGCTTGATCGAGAGGATGACCGCCTCACCCCCGTACGTGGCGCGGGGGCGGGCGTCCCGCGCATC
Organism: Phycisphaerales bacterium; assembly: GCA_007693765.1. Classification (GTDB taxonomy): domain Bacteria; phylum Planctomycetota; class Phycisphaerae; order Phycisphaerales; family UBA1924; genus RECZ01. The sequence goes on from RECZ01000109.1 coordinate 76,712, forward strand.
CGCGGCCAGACCCGCGGCCGCCGGGCTGCCGGGGGCGCCGGGGGTTCCAGAACTCCCGGGGGCGCCGCTCATTCGCCGGCCCCATCGAGCACGACGATGTCGGGCAGGTTGCGCATCAGCCCGTCGTAGTCGAGCCCGTATCCCACGACGAACTCATCGGGGATGTCGAACCCCGCGTAGTGCGCCTCGACCTCGGCGTCGCGCGGCTTGAGCTTGCGCAGCAGCACGCAGATCCGCAGCGACGCGGGGTTCTGCTCGAGCACGCGGTCGCGGATGACCGCCAGCGTGCGCCCGGTGTCGAGGATGTCGTCGACGATGACCACGTGCCGCCCCTCGAGCCCCTCGGGGATGTCGCCCGTGTGCACCATCCCGCTGGAGCGCGTGGTGGCGCCCGCGTAGCTGCTCGCCACCAGCGGCTTGATGGACATGCGGAGCGGCATCGCGCGGATGAGGTCCGCCGCGAAGACGATGGCGCCCAGCATCACCGGGATCAGCACGACCTCATCCTCGCTGTAGGCGGCGTCACCGAGAGGACCCCCGGGGGTGTCGTGCGGGGCGGCGTCGATGCGCAGGTCGTTTGTGAGTTTCGCGCCAAGCTCGCGCACACGGTCGGCGATGCGTCCGCGTTCGATCAACACCCTGCCTGCCTGCGCCGTCATCGGCCCCATCCTACCCCGGACCCCCCCCCCGGAACCCCGCCCCCAGAACACGCCCCCGGAACACGCCCCCGACGCCCGACCCCAGAGCGAGGCGAGCGCCGGGCCGTCCGTGGTACCTTCCCGCCATGCTCACACTCGACTACGCCAACGCCCTCTCGACGCGCGTCGGCGCGCACGGGCTGGACCCCGCATCCCTCGCGCCCGGATCGGAGAGCGCCCGACACGCCGCGGCCATCACCCGCGACCTGCGCACCACGCGCGGCAAGGACTGGGAACGCTGGCGCGACCTCCCCTTCGACCCCGCGCGCAGCGCCCACGTGCGCGACGTGAAGAAGATCGTCGCGGAGCGCAAGCCCGGGTGCGCGAACCTCGTGGTGCTGGGCATCGGCGGCTCGGCGCTGGGCAACATCGCCCTGCAGGCGGCGCTGAACCCCACGACGTGGAACCTGCTGCCGGAGAACGTTCGCAAGGGCCCACGCATCTTCGTGGTGGACAACGTCGACCCCGCCAACCTCCGCGCCGTGCTGGATGCGTGCCGCGCGAGCGACCCAGACCTGAAGAAGACGCAGTTCAACGTCGTGAGTAAGTCCGGCGAGACCGCCGAGACCGCGGCCCAGTTCCTGACCGTCCGCCAACTCCTCATCGAGGCGCTGGGCGAGAAGGGGCACGCGAAGGGCATCGTCGCCATCACCGACCCCGAACGCGGCACGATGCGCTCCATCTGCGACGCCCAGGGCTACGTCACCCTGCCCGTGCCCGACGGCGTGGGCGGACGGTTCAGCGTCCTCTCGCCCGTGGGCCTGTTCTCGGCGGCGATGTGCGGGATCGACATCGACGCCCTGCTCGACGGCGCCGCGGCGATGGACAAACGCTGCGACGAGGAAGACCTCTCGAAGAACCCCGCGGCGATCCTGGCCACGGTTCTGGTGCGCCTCGGGCAGGAGAAGGGCAAGTTCAACCACGTGATGATGCCCTACTCCAACCAGCTCTACCTGCTGGCGGACTGGTTCCGGCAGCTCTGGGCGGAGTCGCTGGGCAAGCGCCACAACGTGCGCGGCGAGGAGGTCTACACCGGCTTCACGCCCATCAAGGCCCTGGGCACGACGGACCAGCACTCGCAGGTGCAGCTCTACCGCGAGGGCCCGAACGACAAGGCGTTCGTCTTCGTCGATGTGCAGGACTGGGGCGCACAGGACCTGACGATCCCCGAGGGCCTCGACGCCCCGCCGCTGCGGTACCTGCAGGGCCGCACCTTCGGCCAACTCATCAACGCCGAGAAGCGGGCCACGGAGTTCGCCTTCGTCGAGTCGGAGCGCCCGAGCGTGACCGTCACCTTCCCGCGGATCAACGCGCACAGCGTGGGCGAGTTCATCGCCCTTTTCGAGATCGCGACGGCCTACGCCGGGCGGATCCTGGAGATCGACGCCTACGACCAGCCGGCGGTCGAGACGGGCAAGGTCGCGACCTTCGGCCTGATGGGGCGCGAGGGGTACGAGGAGTGGAAGCAGAAGGTGGATGCGGCGCTGGCGCCGACGAAGCACGTGATCTGAGCAGCATGGGAGACGGCGCTGTGCGCAGGAACACCCTCCGGCTCGTGTTGCTCGGCGTTGGCATGAGCGCGTCCGGATGCCACGAGCGCGCTGATATTCGGATCGTCAACGATACCGCCGCGCCTGTGCGCATCGAGATGGCGCTCGCGCATCGGGGGTATACCGTCGGCGATTTCCAGCCTCACGCGTGGCGAACACGGATAGAACCGGGCAAGGCGTGGTGGTCGCGGACGGCGGAGCGTGAGGACATCCACAATTCACCACGCAGGCAAGCCTCGGGGAGCACGTTGGTGCGTGTCCGCCGCGCAAGCCTCCACACCAACGGATGGGACGTGTACGCGGTCGATGGGCGACGCTTCGAGATGGCGCTGCGGGAGGAGAACGCTCCGGACGGGACCACGATGGAGGCGTTTATTGTTTCGGGAGACGGAGCGTTGTCGCCGGCGGAGCGTGCGCCGGACGGGATGTTCCTGGAGGACTAAGCCGTTCGCGGCCGTGTGCCATGGCCAGCGTTGGCTCTGGATCTGCGAACGTTAGCGCGCACCACACGAAACGCGACTGTAAAGGAGCGTCTCCGCGTGCTTCCCCGGGGCGGGTCGTTGCGGTCTTGCGGGCGGTGTACACGCTCCTTGACAGTCGCGTTTCGTTGGTGTGCCCACGTGGCTTCGGATCGTGGCGACGCTGCGCGACGCCACGGCACACGGGCATGCTCCCCACGGCCCGGGCGCGGGGGCGGCACGGCGGTGCGACGGTGAACTCACCCCGCAGGAGCGACGGAGCATGCGAACGCGCCCCGAAGGGGCGCATGGAACCTAGCCGTGGGCGAAGCGCAGCGCCGCCCACGGCTAGGGGCGCCGACACGCTCGCCGCCCTGAAAGGGCGGCGGAGCGTCACGCACACCGGATCATCGTGAACACATCGCCCGAACGCGGCGATGCGGCGCATCCCGATCCGTCGCCCCTCCGGGGCGAGTTCGCGCGCTGTGTCGCTTTCCGTGGGCGGCGCTGCGCTTCGCCCACGGCTATGTTCCAGCGCCCTTTCAGGGCGGGGATGCGCGCTGCGTCGCTCTTCGTGGGCTGTCGGACAGAGGAGGCAGAATAGGTTGGGAAGCGATGCAGGAGATGGGGATGAATGCCTGCTGCTCCCTCGGTATCCCATAGTGGTTCCGA
>RECZ01000041.1 GCA_007693765.1 Phycisphaerales bacterium
CCAGCACGCAGCGATCGTGCGGCTGGCCGAGTCTGCGCAGCCCGAGGGCGAGAACGCGTGGCCCCTCTACCGGGCGCTGATCGTGGACACCTTCGAGATCTCGCTCCCCGGCCACAAGGCCGGGGTGGATTTGGGTTGGTCGCTGCGCAATCCTCACGCCCCCGGCGGAGCGCTCTACGAGCCGTGGGATCAGGTGCGGACGCGCGTGGACCTCGCGGTGCATTTCGAGCGGATGGAAAGCGCATTGCCGAGGCTCGACGAGGCCGCGGCTCTTGCGGGTTTCGCGCCGCCGTACACGTTCGATCAATCGAGCCTGACAGAGTCCCCGAATATCTCGTCCGACGGCCCAGTGTTCGCTATCCAGAGGCCGTGGATTTCGCACATGCTCCACCTCGCCATCATGAATCTGCTCGGCCTCCGCGAGGCGGCGCACGCGAGCGACTGGGAGGAGGCGACGCAACGCATCGTCACCGGGATCGCGACGACGCGCCACCTCACCTATTCCCCGCTGTTGTTCGAATGGTCAATCGCGATCTCGCTGCGTTGGATGCTGCTCGACGAAGTGCGGCGGACGCTGGTGGAGCACGATGTCCCCGCCTCGACACTTCGAGCGTGGATCGACACGATCGAGTACGACACGTGGCCGGGCGCGCCGTCTCGATATCCATTGGGCGGCTTGCGGTTGATGACGCTCGACGAGATCGCATGGGCGTACGCCGGGAAAAAATATCCTTTCGGCGGCGTCGAGGGTGAGAGTCGCGACCGACTTCCGCCACGTTCGGAGACGGAGCGCCTCGCCGACGAATGGCTCGACGCCGTCGAGACGTGGTGGGACATGCCCGCGTCGGATCGGCCGGACGAAATCTCCTTCGATCGCTCCCTCATCGAGCACAACCCGCTGCTCAAACGTGTTACGCGCGATACGCCAGAGTCGCAAAGCGTGCGATGGAGGCTCGACGACATGGAGACACGGACGCGGGCGACGCTCGTCGCGCTCCGTGTCGCGCTGCACCGCGCCGAACGCGGCGCCCTGCCCGCATCGCTCACCGACGCGATGCCCGAGGACACAGCGAAAGACCCCGCGAGCGGCAACATGTTCGAGTACGCGCCGGGCGAAGACCGCGCGGGCAGGCTGTTCACGCTCGAAGCGCCGTGGCTCGACAAACACGCCCCGTGGCGCTCCCCGTTCATGCCCGCACCGGAGTACATTGACGATCGGGCGTTCATGGCCGCGCCGCGTTGAGCGTGCGGCGATGCACTCCCCTCCCGCTCACGCCATCGTGTCGGTCGGCGGGTCCAGCGGCAGCGTGCGCGCCGTCGTCAGGAACGCGTCGTAGTTCTGGCGCATCTCCAGCAGCGAGTCGCCGCCGAACTTCTCGCGCATGGCGCGGGCGATCTCGAAGGCTACGGCGTGCTGCACCACCACGCTGGCGGCGGAGACGGCGCAGATGTCGCTGCGTTCGTACTGGCTCGTCTCGGGCTCTTTGGTGTTGAGGTCGACGCTGGGCAGGCCGCGGAGGATGGTGGAGATGGGCTTCATGGCGGCGCGGACGACGACGGGCTGGCCGTTGGTCATGCCGCCCTCGACGCCGCCGGCGTTGTTGGTGTCGCGCTCGAAGCCGAGGGAGGGGCGGTCGGCGCGGGCGCGGTCGAAGCGGATGGGGTCGTGCACCTGCGAGCCGCGGCGTTGCGTGCAGCCGAAGCCCAAGCCGATCTCGACGCCCTTGAAGGCCTGGACGCTCATGACGGCCATGGCGAGGCGGGCGTCGAGTTTGTCGCGCCAGTCCACGCAGGAGCCGATGCCGATGGGGCAGTTGAAGGCGTGGGCCTCGACGACGCCGCCGACGGTGTCCTTGTCGACCTTGGCGGCGCGGATGACCTCGATCATGCGCTTGGTGGCCTGCTCGTCGGGGCAGTAGACCTCGCTGGCGTCGCGCGCTGTGCGCAGGTCCGCGATGGCGTCGTGGGTGATGCTGGCGTCGGTCTTCGCGTCGAGCACGCTGCGCACGAAGGCGAAGACCTCGATGTCGAACGCGCGCAGCAGGCATGAGGCGAGGGCGCCGGCGGCGACGCGGGCGGCGGTCTCGCGGGCGCTGGCGCGTTCGAGCGTCTCGCGGCAGTCGGTGGTGAGCCACTTCACGCTGCCGGCGAGGTCGGCGTGGCCGGGGCGCGGGCGGTGGACGGGCGGGGTGCGGGTGAGGTCGTCGAGGCGCGAGTCCTTGTTGGGGATGCGGACGGCGATCGGCGCGCCGGTGGTGCGGCCGAGGCGGACGCCGGCGATGAACTCGGCGTGGTCGGACTCGATGCGCTGGCGCCCGCCGCGCCCGTAGCCGCCCTGTCGGCGTCGCATCTCGGCGTCGATCCACTCTTGATCGACGGGCACGCCGGCGGGCATGCCCTGCACGAGGGCGATGAGGGCGGGCCCGTGGGACTCGCCGGCGGTGGAGTAGGTGAGCGTCGCCATGGTGCAGAGGGTACCGGCTGGGGGGGTGTCGAGCCGGGCGCGGCGTTGTCGTGCGTCGGGGCGAGGCGGGGCGCCGGTTCGCTCAGCCGTCCTCGCGCGTCGATGGGGATGGGTCGGCGGTGTCGCGGGCGTGCGCAGCGCGGGCGCGGTCGCGGGCGAGGCGGGCGGCGCGCTGTTCGAGCGCCGCGACGCGAGCCGCGGGGATGTCGAGCAGCGCGGCGGCGTCCTCGCGGGTGCGGGGGGGATCGCCGGACCAGCCGTAGCGGAGTTCGACGGCGCGCCGGGTCTCTTCGTCGGCGTGCTCGAGCGCCGTGCGCACGCCGGGGGGCGGTTCGAGCCATTGCTGCCACGGGGCGACGTGGCGCGTCCAGTCGGCGAGGGCCACGCCCGGCGCGCCGGTGCGCTTGGCGGCGGTGGGGCTGGGGTGCGCATCGTTGTGGTGTTCGCGCGACCAGCGGGAGAGCGCGCGCTGCAGCGCGGCGGACGCGGCGCCGGCGACGCGTCGGCGGTCGCGCTGGAAGGGATCGAAGGCCAGCGCTGCGCGGGCCAGGGCCGCCATCGACTGGGCGTGCAGGGCGCGGGCGTGCTCGGGCGCGAGCGTCTCGAAGGGGGCGCCGAGCCGTTCTTCGATGGTGGCGAGCGCGAGGCGGCGGTGGTCGGCCACGGTGGCGGCGAGCACGCGGGCGCACCAGCGGAGGTCGGTCTCGACGGCGTCGAGGGCGCGGGCGCCGGGGTTGCGCGGGTCGAGCGTTTCGAGAGCGCGGGCGGCGCGCCAGCGGAGGTAGCACGCGGCGACGGCGCGGGCGTGCTCGGCGCGTTCGTCGGGGGGCGCGGCGGCGCCCGCGAGGCGGACGAAGGCGCCGACGTCGGGCTCGTGCGGCGCCCCGAGGCCGGTGCGCACGCCGGGGGGGGCGAGGATGACGTCGTGGGCGTCGGGGCGCTGGAACGTCGGCGGCGCGGGGACGCGGAGGTCGAGTTCGCCGAGGAGGCGCCGGCGTTCGAGGCGGAGGGCGCGGTGGATGGCGGCGCGGGTGCGGTCGTGCTCGCGGGCGAGCGCGGCGACGCCGGCGCCGCGGGCGCGACGGCGGAGGATGGACTGGCGGGCGGCGAGGGTGATGGGGGGCTCGCCGGGGAAGACGGGGGCGGGGAGGGCGTCGTCGTGGTCGCGCAGGATGGTGCGGATGGCTTCGCGGCTGCGGGCGTAGCGCCGGGCGAGGCGGGCGGCGGTCTGGTTGCGCGACCACCCGAGGCGGCGCCGGTAGCGCTGGGCGCGCCGGAGGATGGCGGCGCGGGTGCGGTCGTCGATGCGCCCGGCGGGCGATGCGCTGCGCCCGGCGCGGGGGTGGGCGGCCTCGAAGCGCTCGACGTCGGCGAGGGCGAAGGCGAGGCGGGTGCGCCCGGCGTCGTCGCGCACGCGCCGGCCGATGAGGCCCTGGCGCCGTCGGCGCTCGAGGGTGCGCGCGGTGACGCCCCAGCGGGCGCAGAGGTCGTCGATCCACAGCGCGCCGGCGCCGAGGTCGCTGATGTGCAGGTTGGCGCGCTCGCTGAGGCGCTCGACGAGGGCGGAGAGTTCGGCGCGGAGGGCGCGCCCGACGATGACGGCGTCGCCGCCGTCGCTCGCTGCGTCGGGCCGGTAGCCGGTGATGCGGGTGGTGATCCACGCCGCGGCGTAGGCGCCGTCGTCGTCGATCTCGGCGGCGAGGGCGGCGGCGGCGTCGGCGTGGCGGCGCGCGGTTGCGGCGGGGGCGAAGCGCAGGTCTTCGACGATCTCCTGCAGCGCGTCAATGCGGATGGTGGTGCGTCGCGCCATGGGATGCTGTTCGCGGCGGCGGCCCGCGCGGGTGCGTTGCCCGTGCGGGGCGTCGTCAGTCTGCGTAGCGCGTGGGGGAGCGCTGGTCGAGCAGGCCGAGGGCCGCGGCCTCGTCGAAGAAGCGCTCGACGGCCCGGCGCTGGCGCGAGCCGGCGGTGGGCGGGTCGTAGCGCAGCAGGTCGTTGAGGTATTCGCGGGCGAGGTCGGCCGGCCAGTTGCGCGAGGCGGCGCGCCGGGTGACGACCCAGTCGGCGCGGGTGGCGTTGTGGCGCCGGGCGCGATCGAGCACGACGCGGGCGGTGCGCACGCTCGGGGTGTCCTGCTCGCCGGCGCGGCACATCCACGCGGCGTAGACGAAGGGCAGGCCGGTGAGTTTCTTCCACGCCTCGCCGAGGTCGAGTTGGTGCGGGTAGCGGATGGCGGGCGGCGAATCGGTGACCACCTTGTCGCCGATCATGAGCAGCGCATCGGGCCACTCGAGGGGGCCGGCGTCGGCCATGCGCTCGCGCACGTCGAACTCGACGACCTCGGGGCGCACGCCGTGGGCGAGGAAGAGCACGATGCGGACGAGGGCCGCGGCGGTGTGGCTCTCGGCGTCGGCGTGGACGCGGGTGATGTTCTCGATGGGCTCGGCGCTGTAGAGGCGCACGGTCATGGTGGGGCCATCGCAGCCGATGGCGCCCACGGGCAGGATGGTGAAGCCGTGGCGCTGGGCGTCGATGAGCGAGACGAGGGCGACGTCCACCTCGCCCGAGGCGAGCATGCCCGCGAGGCGGCAGGGCGGGGCCGGGGCGAGCGAGACATCGGCGAGTTTCTCGAGGCCCTCGATCAGCGGCAGGGTGTTGAGGTAGCGCACGCAGCCGATGCGGACGGGTCCGGGCTCGCCGGCGGGCGTTTCGCCGGGGTGTGTCGCTGCGGCGGTGGTCGGCGGGTGCGTCATGCGGGAAGAATGATAGCGCAACGCCCGCTCGACCGGAGGGGCGCCGGGCGTCATGATGCGTCCTGCGGCGTATTGTTGTGCGCCGGAAACGGAGGCCCCGCCATGCCCGACAACCAGAAACGCATCGTGCTCATCGGCGGCGGCGGGCACGCGATGGTCGTGGCGGAGGCGGCGATCGCCTGCGGGCGCACGCTCGCGGGGTTCCTCGACGACGACCCCGCGGCCCACCTCGGCGACCTCGCCGAGCGTCTCGGCGACCTCTCCGGCGTGCCCGATCTCGGCGAGGACGCCGCCATCATCGCGCTGGGCAACGTGGGGCGGCGGGCGGAGATCATCACGCGGCTGCGGGCGCCGGCGGCGACGGTGGTGCACCCGAGCGCGATCGTCTCGCCCAGCGCCACGCTCGGCAAAGGCGTGTTCATCGGCCCCAACGCCGTGGTGCACGCGCGGGCGCGCATCGGCGATCACGCGATCGTCAACACCGGGGCGATCGTCGAGCACGACTGCCTGATCGGGATGAACACGCACATCGCGCCGGGGGTGGTGATGGGCGGCGAGACGCGGGTGGGGCCGGAGACGCTCATCGGCCTGGGCTCGCGCCTCCTGCCGGGCGTGCGGGTGGGCTCGCGGTGCGTCGTGGGCGCCGGGGCGGTGGTGCTGCGCGCGGTGGGCGACGGCGAGCGCGTGGTGGGCGTGCCGGCGCGCTGAACGGGATGGTCGGGGGGAGTTCCGGGGGCGTTTCCGGGGGGCGTGGTACAACATGGGGGTGATCGCGAGGCTCCAAGGTGTTTTGATCGAGGTCCGCGGCGCGGCGGTGATCGTCGAGCCGGAGGGCTCGGGTGTCGCGTGGGAGGCGCACGTCTCGCCGGTGTTCGCCGAGCGGCTCGAGGGGCTCGTGGGCGAACGCGTGACGCTGCACACGATGGAGGTGCTCGAGTCGCAGAACCAGGGGACGTCGTTCACGCCGCGGCTGCTGGCGTTCGAGACGCACGACGACCGCGCGTTCTTCGAGTTGCTGACCAAGGTGCGCGGGTTCGGGGCGCGCAAGGCGCTGCGGGCGATGGCGGCGCCGACGGGGCGCATCGCCGCGGCGATCGTGCAGAGCGACGCGAAGTTCCTGGCGACGTTGCCCGAGATCGGCAAGCGTGTGGCGGAGACGATCATCGCCGACCTGCGCGAGAAGGCCGCGCCCTACGCCGGCGCTGCGGTCATGGGCGAGACGGGCGCGAGCGTGCGCGGCGGCGGCGTCTCGGGCGTGGTGGTGCTGCCCGACGCCGCGGGACAGGCGCTCGACGCGCTGGTGCGCCTCGGCGAGGCCCGCACCGACGCCGAGCGCATGGTCCGACGCGCGATGGAGCGCGACCCCGAACTCGCCTCGCCCGACGCCATCCTCGCCGCCGCCGGCGGGGCCGGCCGCGGCGGGGGGCGGGGGGGGGGGGGGGGGGGGGGGGGGGGGGGGGGGGGGGG
>RECZ01000040.1 GCA_007693765.1 Phycisphaerales bacterium
AGGTGGCCGCACCGCTTGGGGAAGACCTGGTCCTCGATGTGGAAGCCCGCGGCGCCGGCGCGGGCGTACTCGCGCACGACGCGCCGGATGAGTTCTTCCCCCTCGCCGAAGCCGGTGTCGGCGTCGGCGAGGACGGGCAGGCCCGAGGAGCGGGCGACCTGCTCGATGACGTTGCAGAAGACGTCGAGCGTGGCGAGGCCGATGTCGGGCACGCCGTACGAGGCGGAGACCGCGGCGCCGGAGACGTAGCACCCGTCAAACCCGGCGCGGGCGACGGCGCGGGCGACGAGGCCGTTGAAGGCGCCGGGGAGGGCGACGCAGCCCTTGCGCATGCTGGAGCGAAGGCGGGAGTCGGGGGTGTTCGGCATGGGGCGAGTATAGAGCGGGGAGGGGAGGGCTACGAGATCGGGCGCCACTACACACCACGTCGTGGTGTGTAGTGGTTTTCGTGGGGTCTCGGAGATTTTGAAGAGTAAAAGAGCACTACGCAGCGGCTTTGCCGCTGCGTAGTGGCACCCATTGGTCTTTTACTGAAAGTCCCCGCGCCGTTCGATGGCGAAGTCGCACAGGCTCGCGACGTCCTTGGCGCTCTTCTCCTGCAGGGCGTCGAAGCGGCGGACGCCGGCCATCGGGTCGGCGATGGCGAGTTGGCCCAGCAGTTTGAACTTGTGGTTGAGGATGAGGCGCAGGTCGGCGGTGTCGTTGCGGGCGTGGCCGGCGGGGTACATGACCATGCCCGAGTCGCGCTTCTTGCCCTTCGCGTCGTGGATGCGCACGGACGTGGGGATGCCGTCCGGGTAGCGCTTGTCGTACGACGGGCCGCCGTGCTCGAAGTTGATCTTCTTCATCAGCGCGCGGGTGACGGGGTGGAAGATGGCGCTCTCGTGCTCCGCGTAGTCGTAGGGCGAGAGCATGAGCGCCTTCCAGACGAGGTCGTTGGCGCCGCCGCCCACGGGCAGGGCGCCGTGCTTCTGCACGTATTCGAGCGCCTTGCGCAGCAGCGTGGAGACGATGTACGCCATGGAGTGGTCGGCGCTCTGGCGGGTGCGCGGGTCCATCTTGGCGGGGTTGCCGATGATGCCGTACGCGGGCTCGTACGCCACGATGGTGATCTTCTTGATGTTGGCGCCGTTGGGTTTTTCGAGCAGGTCGGCGTGCTTGCTGACGAGGTCGATCACGCCCTGGAGCGCGCCGGCGGACTGGTGCTCGTACAGGCCCAGCTTGAAGTGCATGCCCATGACGGCGAAGTCCTCGCCGGAGTGCGCGAGCACGAGGTCGAAGGGCGCGGGGGCGACCTCCGTCCAGCGGTCCTTGGCGCCGGTGGTCGGCTCGAAGAAGCGGAAGATCGCCTCGGGGTTGCGGAAGATGTCGCGCGGCCCGAGGAAGCCCCGCATCGCGCGCTGCACGCTCAGCACCGCGACCTCGCTGCTGATGGCGGCGCTGGCGCCCTTGGAGTCGCTGAGCTGCTTGCCCGCGCGGATCGCGCGCCAGGGGATGTAGTGCGCCACGACCATGCCGATGGCGCTCTCGATCTGCTCGGGCGTGGCGCCCATCATGGCGCCGTACGTCGCGGCGGAGGCGATCGCGCCGTGCACGACGTGGTCGATCTTGTACGTCTTGAGGCTGAACACCTCGGCGAGGCGCCCGCGGATCTCGTCCACGAGGATCATGCCCCGCAGCGCCTGCGCGCCGTCGAGCCCGCGCGCCTGGGCCGCGGCCAGCGCGACGGGGTAGAAGTCGTTGTGCCCGAACTCGCCGGCGGTGTGCCCGAGGGCGGGGTTGTAGCCGAAGTTGGTGCCGTTGCTGTCCCACTCGCGGGCGGCGGCGGAGTTGGCGACGACCGCCTTCTCCGGCTTGACGCGCACGCGCGAGCCGTAGATGCACGCGCCGCCCTCGCCCTCGCGCGCGGGGTAGGAGAGCGCCTCGTCGCGCAGGATCGTCGGCGCGTTCGTGCCCAGCGCGATCGCGGACAGGGCGCAGAAGACGGAGTCCACATGGAACAGGTTGGTGCGCTCGACGACGGAGGGCGCGGGGTCGCCGATGCGCCCGCTCATGAAGTCGCACGCGAACTGCCCGATGCCCAGCGCCTGGTTCGAGTCCGCCGGGAGGTGGACGTAGCGGGAGGCGTCGACCTTGATGCGCCGCGCGCCGGAGCGCTTGGCGCTGGATGCCTTCGCTGTCTTCTTCTTCGCGCCCTTCCGCGTGGTCTTCTTCGAGGCGCCCCCGGAACGCCCGGCCTTCTTGCGGGCCGCCTTCTTGCGCGCGACCTTCTTCGCCGCACGCTTCGCGCCCCCGGCTTTTTTGGTCGATTTCTTCTTCGTCTTCTTCCGTGTCGAGGCTCGCTTCGCCATGATGGTTGACGCCTTGCAGAATGCGGTGTGGGTGTGGGTTGAAGGGTCGGTTCCCGACCTCGGGTGCGAGGATACTGCATGGCCCGGGGCGCTGCGCCTCGACTCCAAACGGTGTGCTGACAGGGAGATAGCGGCCTCTTCCGCCGCCGCGGCGCGTGCGGAAGCACCGGCCCGGCTGCGAAAGTCCGAGAGGATCGGCCCCCGTGCGGCCGCAACGGCCCCGAGCGGGCACGGTTCTGCGTGTGGAAAGGCGAGGATTCTTCTTGGAGCGGGGGGTTGTGCCCGATATATTGAATGCTTCGCGTTGATGTGGGAACAACGCACACAGGGGACCGCGCCGCCTCGGGGGCGGCGATGCGAAGGGAGCACAACATGGAACGCCGAATTACTCGGATGGACCGCGTCGTGTGCAACGCGTCGTTGTGTGTGATTGCGTTGTGCCTCTTCACCGGCGGGACTGTCGCGGCGTCCGGCGCCCTTGGCGCGAGGGACATCAACTGCGGACCCGACGATCCGCCATGGACGCAGTCGCTCGACGGATGCGGCTGCAGCTCGCCCGGCGCAACGCTGGACCTGTGCTGGGGCCGACGCCAATGCCGCGGCTGCTGCGACGGCCTCTTCCCGGGCGATATCGACAACTACTTATGCTGCCGCGAGGTGTGCGGCGAGGCGGTGCCGGATCGCTGCCAAGGCTTGAACTGGTTCATGGCGCTCCGCTGCTGGCTAGGGTTGTAACCATGCCTCTCCTGCGCCGAACCCGCGTGCTGGCCGCCCTCGCCGGGCTCTGCGTTGTGGTCACGCTGGCCGTGTTGATCGTGACGCTGCACACCCCGACGCGCACTTGGCTGCTCGATCGACCGGTTGTGCGCGACGCGGCGGTCGCGACGATGCAGACGGTGTCGGCCGGGGCGTGGCGCCGCCAGTACCAGCGGTGGGAGCCGCCGGCCCACGCGCCCGAGGCGGTGCGTGCGAAGGCGTTGCGCTTGAGCGAGATCGGCGCGACACGCGAGTGGACGTCGCACGAGGTCGACGAGTTGCTGTCGACGCTCGAGCGCGGCGTGGCGGTGTACGCCGCGGGCGCTCGGGGCGAGCCCGCTCCGGCCGGCTCGGGCGTTCCGCTCGCGACGGGGGAGGATGCGCGATGGATGATCATCGCGGTCGATCGGGCGATGGACGTCATCACCGACCGGCTGCTGCTCGGCCCGGCGCTGGATGTTGCGCTCCGCGAACGGGTGATAGGCCACGTCCGGGGCTACCTCGATCACGCCGACCCCACCGTGCGCGCCGCGGCCGCGGGCGTGCTGATCGACACGTGGGCGGCGTGGGAGGACGAGGCGTTGCACGGGCGGCTGCTCGCGATGCAGCACGCCGATCCGAGCGAGCGCGTCCGCGGCACGATTCAAGGGAGGCTGCACGAATCGGCCTTCGATCGCGAGCTCGTCGCGCGGGGCGAGAAGCCCGATCCGCGCAACATCCGCCGTTGAGACGGTTCTCGGTTTCGAGGACGACGCCATGCACCACGACGCACAGCACGCACGCCGCACGAAGCACGGCGCGGGCGTGCGCGCATCGCGCGGGCGCGCCTTCACGCTGTTGGAGTTGTTGGTTTGTGTCGCCGTCATCGGCGTGCTCGCGGGATTGGTGGCGGGCGCCGCCCGGCACGCGGTGCACGCCTCGCACCGCGCGGTATGCGCCAACAACCTGCGCTGGCTGCACGGCGCGGTGGCCGCGTACATGCAGGATCACCGCGAAACGCTCCCGTGGGCGGTCGACCCGTACTCGCTCGCGTGGGACCGGCACGACCCGGTGGAGGCGATCGCGCCCTATCTCGACGTTGCGGCGCCCTTCATCGACGAGGAGGACGTGGTCGTCACCGGGCAGCCGTGGGAGTGCCCGGCGTCGCGCGAGGTCGCCGGGCGCCACGGGTCGTCGTACGACTACCCTCCCCACAGGTTGATGCTGAAGCACGGCAGGACCCGAGTAACGCGGTTCCACGCGGCCAGCCCGTGGCAGCCGATCTGGATGGACCGGGAGTTTGACGCCCACCCCGGCGCGGGCAAGATGGCCGCGCGTTTCGACGGCGCGGTCGGGCGCTGGTCCGAACTGCGCCGATGAGTCAGCCCCCGCGGCCGCCGTAGAAGTACCAGCCCAGGCCGATCGTGAAGACGAAGCAGCCGTAGAGCGCGTGCTCGAGCGATGCGCCGAACGTCGAGCGGGTGCGGTGGTACGTCCACGCGAACATCGCGCCGCCCAGCACGGTCAGCGCCACGGCGACCACGTTCCAGAACACGATGTGCATCCACCCGAACGCGAGCGCGCTGGCGCCGATGAGCAACCAGCGCGAGGGGAAGATCGCCTCGTAGCGGTGGAAGAAGAACGTGCGGTAGATGATCTCCTGCGGGTACACCGAGAGCAGCGGGTACAGCAGCATCACCATCAGCCACACCTCGGGCGAGTTGAGCGGGAACGATAGCAGCCGATCCGGCGTGAACAGCGCCACGCACGCCGCGATCCCCGCCGCGCCGATCGCGAACAGGCCCATGATCACCGGCAGCCGACGCATGGCCCGGGCGCTGTTCCACAGGCGGCGCCGGTCGAACGAGCGGTCCACCAGCAGCGCGACGAGGCAGAACGCCGCCAGACCCAGCAGCACCGGGATCAACGCCCTGCCCAGCTCCTCGCGGAAGATGGCGATCGCCAGCGGGATGCCCACGAAAAGCACCGCGAACTCCACCGCCCGCCACGCCCGCGCTCCGGTGGATCGGCGTGCGCGCAGGCCGCGGCGAGTGTGCGTGAGCGTCGGGATGACGGGCTGGATGGCGCTGATGGCCGTGCTCCTTCGGCGTGTCGCGAAAAGCGTAGGGGGGCGAGCGGGCGACGTCATCGCGCCGCGGGGAATGGGGGGTTCGGCGGGGCACGCCGCCCGGTTTCGCGGGCCGCACGCTCGCTCGTGCGGCCGTCGGGTGTGCTCCCTAGTATGGTTTCCTCGCCGTTCGGGGCGCACCGCGCCGCGGACCGAACAGAGGCCGCAAATATTCTCTTCCAAATACAGAGGTTCCCGAGATGTCCGACCGCACGCCCGTCATCGTCGCCGCCAAGCGCACCCCGATCGGCAAGTTCATGGGGGGGCTCTCACGCGTCCCGGCGCCGCTGCTGGGCTCGTACGCCGTCAAGGCGGCGCTCGACGCCGCCCCCGGCGCGGCGGACCACGTGCAGGAAGTGATCATGGGCTGCGTGCTGCAGGCGTCGCTGGGGCAGAACCCCGCGCGACAGGCGGCGCTCAAGGCCGGCCTGCCCGACTCGATGAACTGCTGGACGGTCAACAAGGTGTGCGGCTCGGGCCTGCAGTCGGCGATGCTCGCCGCGCAGGCCATCAAGGCGGGCGACATCGACTGCGCCGTCGCCGGCGGCCTCGAGAGCATGTCGCTCGCGCCCCACATGGTCTACGCCCGCGCCGGCGTGAAGTACGGCGAGGCCAAGCTGCTCGACCACATGGCCCACGACGGCCTCACCTGCGCCTTCGAGTGCTGGCCCATGGGCAACGCCGCGGAGCACACCGCGGCCCAGATGAAGATCACCCGCGCCGATCAGGACGCGTGGTCCGCCCGCTCGAACCAGCTCGCGGCGAAGGCGACGCAAGAGGGCTGGTTCAAGAGCGAGATCGCGCCCGTCAGCGCCGAGCAGGCGATGCAGAAGCAGGGCGTCGAGCACGACGAGGGCTTCCGCGCCGACTCCACCACCGACACGCTCGCCAAGCTCCGCCCCGCCTTCCAGAAGGACGGCACGGTCACCGCCGGCAACGCCAGCCAGATCAGCGACGGCGGCGCCGCGGTGGTGATGATGACCGCGGCCAAGGCGAAGGAACTCGGCCTGCCCGTGCTCGCCCGCGTGCGCGCGTACCACACCGCGGGCGTTGCCCCGAAGGACCTCTTCACCGCCCCCGGCTTCGCGGTGCCCGCCGCGCTGGAGAAGGCCGGCATGACGGTCAACGACGTCGACCTCTTCGAGATCAACGAGGCCTTCGCGGCCCAGACCATCGCCAACATGCGCCAGGCGGAGATCCCCGAGGACAAGGTGAACCTCTGCGGCGGCGCGATCGCGCTGGGCCACCCCATCGGCGCCTCGGGCGCGCGCGTCTTCGTGACGCTCCTCAACCAGATGAACCGCCTGAACAAGAGCACCGGCGTGGC
>RECZ01000093.1 GCA_007693765.1 Phycisphaerales bacterium
GTAGGACACGGGCGGGACGCCCGTGCCACTAGGTTTGGTAGGGGGGAGGGCGCTGGTTCTGCGGCACGCCTGTCGCTGCGCGGTCAGGCGTGGCGCCCGGAGTGGGGGCGTGGCGCCCGCTGTCAGCCGCGGAGCGTCATTTTGTAGTGCTCGACGCCTGCCTCCATGAACTTGTCGCCTTCGACGACCCAGCCGAGTTTCTCGTAGTAGGGCACGGCGTCGGCGCGGGCGTGGCAGAAGAGTTCGATGAGGCCGATCTCGCCGAAGGCGCGCTTCTCGAGGGCGGCGACGAGTTTGCGGCCCACGCCGCTGCGCTGCATCTGGGTGTCGACGCACATCTGCATCAGTTTGCCCACGCCGGGGCGGGGGTGGTGGGGCAGCAGCGCGACGCAGCCGACGACCTTGTCGCCGGTGGGGTGGTCGAAGACGGCGACAAAGCGTTCGGCCGCCTTGTCGAAGGAGGGGAACTCCTTGCGGAACATGCCCATCGTGAAGCCGATGGGCTTGAGGAGGATGTCATCGCGCAGGTGTTCTTCCTGCTGCGCGAGCGGGTCCTGAGCGGTGAGTCGGTGCACGCGGATCACGAAACGTCCTCCGTCGAATGACGGGAGGGATGGTACAGAGATGGAACGCGGGGCGTGACGCCGACGTATTCTGGGCCCGTGGGCCCGTCCTCATCACACCCCGCCCCCCCCGGAAGTGCCCCTCCCGGAAGCGCCGCCCCCGGAAGTGTCCAGCAGGGGAATGCTTCCCCCGTGCGTCACGCTCCTGATACGCCCGCCGGCGGAACACCGGGGACGCTCGGCGTGCTCGACTCGGCGGGCATCGAGGCGGGCAGCGCGTGGCAGCGGCGGCCCTCGTGGGCGGCGTGGTTCGCGGTGTGGCTGAGCGCGGCGGCGCGCCCGCGACGGCTGGCCGCGTCGCTGGCTCCGGAGCGCATCAACAGCGCGTGGCTGGGGCGTGTGAACGTTCTGGTGGTGTCCGTCGTGTGGCCGATCGCGATGCTGGCGAGCGTGGAGTTCGAGGCTCTGCAGGTGAGGCTCGTGCGTTTCGGGATCGACACCGACGTCAGTGAGATGGTCGCGCCCGCGGCGTTCGTGGCGGCGAGCGTGGGTCTGGCGTTCGCATATCTGCTGGTGGGGCGGGTGGTGGCGTCGCGGTTGTCGCGCGCCGGGCCGGGGATGGGCGCGGCGGTGGCGGCGCACGCCTCGTGCGTGTGGGTGTTCGTGTGCGCGGTCGTCGTAGCCTCGGCCATGGCGTACAACGCGCACGACGCGGTGCGCTGGCATTGGTTCTCGGGGCGGATCGGGGGCGGGAGCGGCGTGGGCGCGGCGCTCCACGTCTGGATGGACCTGACGCTCTTCTGGTGCGCGCCGGTGGGTTTGGCGTGGAGCGTTGTGCTGCTGGTCTACGGCTCGCTGCGCGCGCGGAGGCCCGCCGCGCCGGGGCGCGCTCGGCGCGAGAGGGCACGGTCGGCTGTCGGCTTCACGTGCGAGGTGTGCGGCTACGCGTTGGGCGATTTCGCTCTCGACGCGGTCTGCCCGGAGTGCGCTGCGCCCGTGGCGCGGTCGCTCCCCGATCGGCGGCGCGGCAGCGCGTGGCAGCGGCGGATGTCGCCCGTGTCGTGGGTGGCGACGAACTTCGCGCTGCTGACCACCCCCGGCGCGGTCTGGCGTGAGACGCGCTTCGAGGCCTCGCGCAGCGCGTGGCTGCTCGCGGCGAACAGCGCGGCCGGGGCGGTCTACGTCGGCGCGATGGTGTTTCTCATCGCCCTGATGATCGAGGGCACGGGCACGACGCCCGTATCGGAATTCCTGACCGTCGCGGCGATGGTGGCGTTTGTGGCGTGGCTGACCGCCGCGGGCGCGGTCGCGTTTTCGCTGGTCTGCTGGAGCGTTGTGCACCGGCTGGCGCTGTGGCGCGTCGGGAGCGCATCGCCGCGGGTGATGATGGCGGCGGTGGGGCACGCGTCCGTTGCGTGGCTTGCGCCGGGCGCGCTCTTCATGTTCTCGGCGTTGTCGCTGGCGCTGGCGAAATCCCGGTTTTCCGATGCGGGGATCTTCGGCAGCGACAGCGCTTTTTTCTTCAGCCTTCCCGCTTGGTACGTCATGTCGCACACGGCGGGCGTGGCGCTGGCGAGCATGGGGTCGCAACTGCTCTTTGCGTGGTTGCTGTGGCACGGCGCGAGCGCCATGCGGCACACGAACCCGCCCGACCGCGAATCGCGTCGGCGCAGGCCGGAGGCCGCGTGAAGCACGACCCGGACGCGCTGCTGTGCGAGGCGTGCGGCTACGCGCTCGCCGGTCTGGATGAGGCGGGCGCGTGCCCGGAGTGCGGGCGGGCGATCGCGCTGTCGCTGCCGTCGCGGCGGGTCGGCACGGCGTGGCAGCGGGCGCCGGGGCTGGTTGCGCTGGCGCGGACGATGTGGGCGGTGGTGCGCCGGCCGCGGGGGGTGTGGGAGGGGGTGCGTGTGGTGGAGGTGCGGCGATCGTTTGATCTGCTCGCCGCGATGTCGGGCGTCGTGGGGATGGCGATGAGCGCGGCCCTGGGGATGTACTTGGTGTACACCTCGGGTGCTCTCCGCACACGTGTGCTCGATGTTGTGATGATCAACCCCGCGGCGTGGTTGGGGTTTGCGATCATGGTGTGGGGGTTGCCGATGTTTTTGTCGATGATCGAAGCGTTGGGGATCAGATTCATCGGGCGTCGTCGTGGGTGGCGGACGACGGATGAAGTGGCGTTGGTGGTCGTTGCGCACGCGAGCGTGGGCTGGTTGGCGGCGCCGGCGACGATATTGTTGGGCTTGGGGTGCTTGGGGTTGATGACGGCGATCTCCTTCATTTTCCCGATGTTCATCCCCCCGATGTTCATCGGTTGGTACGCGGATCTTGGGATCGTGTACCTCGTGTTCGCCATGTTGCTTGTGCTCGGCCACCCGCTCATCGGCCTGCTGGCGTTCGAGACACTGGTGTTCATCGGGTGGCGGCGGATGCGGTTCGCGAATCGGGAGGGGGGGTCGGTTCCGCGGTGACGCCGCTGGGAAAGCGGGGAATCGGGGTGTGTATGATGGGGCCATGCTGCCACGCCGCTCGACTCGTCAGGTTTGTATCGGGGACGCCCGCACGGGCGTTGTTCGCATCGGTGGGGGGCTGCCCGCCCAGCACCCGTTGAGCGGGGGGGTGGAGACGGCCGTCGCGCCGGTGGTCGTGCAGACCATGACCGCCGGGTACACGCACGACGTGGATCGGTGCGTTGCGGAGATCAACCGGATGGCCGCGGCGGGGGCGGACGTGGTGCGGGTGGCGGTGCCGGAGAAGAAGGACACGGAGGCGTTGCGGCACATCATCCCGCAGGTGGGCGTGCCGATCGTGGCGGACGTGCATTTCCACTTCCAGCGGGCGCTGGAGGCGGTGGAGGCGGGGGTCCACAAGATCCGGCTCAACCCGGGGAACATCTCGGACCGCGACCAGGTGAACGCGGTGATCGACGCCTGCAAGGAGCGGGGGCTGCCGATCCGGGTGGGCGTGAACGAGGGCTCGATCATCGAGCGCAAGGACAAGCAGAAGCGCAAGGAGGAGCTGGGCAAGTTCTTCGCCGGGCACAAGCAGGGCCACCTGATGGCGCTGATGATCGCCAAGCTGGAGGAATACCTCGACATCTTCCACGAGCGCGAGTTCTTCGACATCGTCATCAGCGCCAAGTCCATGGACGCGGCGTTCTGCATCGACGTCTACAAGGAAATCTCGCGGCGCTTCGAGTACCCGCTGCACCTGGGGGTGACGCACGCGGGGACGAAGGAGTCCGGGTGCATCCGCTCGGTGGTGGCGCTGGGGTCGCTGCTGTCGCAGGGCGTGGGCGACACGATCCGCATCTCGTACGCTTCGGACCCGGTGCACGAGGTGGAGGACGGGCTGGAGCTGCTGTGGTCGCTCGGGCTGCGCGAGCGCAAGGGCGTGGACCTGATCGCGTGCCCCACGTGCGGGCGGATTCAGGTCGATCTGTTCACGCTGGTGCAGGACGTGCGCAAGGTGCTCAAGGACGAGATCACCGTGCCCATGAAGGTGGCGGTGATGGGGTGCATCGTGAACGGGCCGGGCGAGGCGGAGGGGGCGGACGTGGCGGTGTTCGCGGGCGACCGGCGGGGCATCATCTACGTGCAGGGGGAGCGGGTGGCGAACGTGCCGGAGGGGGAGATCCTGGAGCGTCTGCTGGCGGAGTGCCGCGGGTTCCAGGCCCGGGTGCTGGCCGGCGAGGCGAAGCTGGGGGACAAGAAGGTGGAGATCGTGCCGCCGGACCCGATCGGGGAGTTGGGGTCGGGCTTCGAGAAGATCGCGGCGGGGCAGGTCGAGGCGCGCCCGACGGACCTGACGGTGGGGCGGACTGGCTGAGGGGCGTGCGGCGCGTCGGCGCCGGGTCGGAGTTGGTTGCCGCGGGGGGTTGCCGCGGGGATTCCGGGGGGGTTCCGGGGGGGGCTTTATCGAATCTTCATGGGGTTTGCGGCCGATTGACTCGATCGGCGCGACGGTGCCGCGCGTCTGATTCCTGTAGACTTTCCCGGTTCAACTCCTTGTTCCGCACGCACGCGAAAGGCTCGAGTCCTATGGCCGGCAAGCCCAACTTCCCCGCAGACGCCCCCACCCCGGGGCACGAGACGGATTTCCATGCGCAGCTCGATGCGCTGAACCAGCGGCTCTACGAGGAAGGCGTGCTGGCGGTGGAGCTGGTGGAGGCCGCGATGGACGCGCTGCGCCGCTGCGACAAGGACGCGGCCCGGAGCGTGCGCACGCGCGACACGGAGGTGGACGTCGAGGAAGTGAAGATCGAGGAGGAGACGGTGCGGATGATCGCGCTGCACCAGCCGGTGGCGTCGGATCTGCGTCGTCTGATGCTGATCATCAAGGCCAACGCGGACATCGAGCGGATCGCCGATCACGCGACGGGCGTGTGCAAGACGGTGCTGTACCTGGGCGACGCGCCGGCGCCGATTTGGCCGCCGTCGCTGCTGGAGATGGGCGATCTCCTCGTGCCCCGTGCGCACGAGGCGCTCAAGGCGCTGCGTCGGACGGACGCCGCGGCGGCGGAGCGGATCATCACCGACGACGAGACGCTGGACCTGCTGGGGCGCAAGGCGTTCGAGGAGATCGAGGAGGCCAACGCCGCGGGGCGCTTGAGCGCGCGGGCGTCGATGCTGGCGTACCGGGCGAGCCGCGAACTGGAGCGCATCAGCGACCTGCTGGGCAACATCTGCGAGGACGTGATCTACGCGAAGTCGGGGCGGATCGTGCGGCACGCGAAGCGGCGGATGTTGCAGTAGGGGGGAGAAGGCAGCGAGGCATCGAGGCATCGAGGCATCGAGCAGAGGGGGAGTAGAAGAGGGGGGCACTTGGCACTGGGGACTCGGCATCAGGCATCGGTGCATTGGGCGTTGGGGGTTGGGAGGGGGTAGGATCGGGGCGTGCCTGACAAATCGCTATTGGAAACGTTCCCCACACCCGAGCAGGCGGGCGATGCGCCCTTTGTGATCGAGCACGTGGCGGAGGAGTTCACGTCGTTGTGCCCGGTGACGGGCCACCCGGATTTCGGCGAGGTGACGCTGCGGTACACGCCGCGTCCCGCGGCCGCGGGCGGGGTGTGCGTCGAGCTCAAGTCGTTGAAGATGTACTACCAGTCGTTCCGCGACGAGGGGATCTTCTATGAGGCGGTCACCAACGAGATCCGCAACGATCTGGTGCGCTCGATGCAGCCGGTGTGGCTGCAGGTGACGACGTCGTGGCGCGGGCGTGGCGGCATCCGCAGCGTGATCGCGTGCGAGCACGGCGACGTGCCCGGGCACTGGCGCGGGCGATGACCGAGGTCGTTGTCGCGACGACGAACGCGAAGAAACTGGGGGAGATCCGCGCGGTGTTCGCGCCGCTGGGGCTGCGCGCGCTCGGGCTCGGCGATGTGCCGGGCGGGGACGCGATCGCGGAGCCGGTGGAGGACGGCGCGACGTTCGAGGCCAACGCGCTGCTCAAGGCGGCGCACTACGCGCGGGCGATTGGGCGGGTGTGCCTCGCGGACGATTCCGGGCTGGAGGTCGATGCGCTGGGCGGCGATCCCGGCGTGCACAGCGCGTACTACGCGCACGGGTTGGAGGAGGGGCCGCGTGTCGCGCGGGAGGTGCGCGACCCGGCGAACAACGCGAAGTTGCTGCGGGCGCTGGAGGGCGTTCCCGAGCGGGAGCGCACAGCGCGGTTTGTGTGTGTGATGGCCGTGGCGGACCCGGAGGGGAACGCGCTGGCGACGTCGCGGGGCGAGTTCGAGGGGCGCATCGGGGAGGCGGCGCGGGGGGCGAACGGGTTCGGGTACGACCCGCTGCTGGTGCTCGAAGATGGGCGCACGAGCGCGGAGTTGTCGCCCGAAGAGAAGAACGCGCGCAGCCACCGGGGCGCGGCGGCGCGGGGGATCGCGGGGGCGCTTTTGGAGATTTTGAGAGGGTGAACGGGCTTGAGCGCGGGGGTGGGGGGTCTTCCTTTCTGGGCGC
>RECZ01000079.1 GCA_007693765.1 Phycisphaerales bacterium
CAAGAAGCGCAACCCGTCCATGCGCCGAACACTGGATCCGTCAAACAGAGCCTAGATTGGGAGGATGCAGGCGTTTCACGTCAGGACCACCCCACTAGATTTTGGAAGGCGGCAGCAGCGGGCGTTCCTGTTCGGGGTCGTCGGCGTCGGTGGGGAGCGGGGTGAAGGTTCCCCATTGCACGCGGCGTTTGTTGGTCGCCTTGGTCAGCAGGGGCAGGAAGTCTTCTCGGGTGATCTCTTCGCAGCCGAACTGTTCGAGGTGCCACGACCACATCTGTGTGTCGAGCAGGGTGTAGCCCTGTCGGCGCAGGTGGGCGACGAGGTGCACGAGGCAGACCTTCGAGGCGTCCGTGCCGCCCCAGTCGGGGCGTGAGAACATGGACTCGCCGAAGAACGCGCCGCCGATGGCGACGCCGTAGAGGCCCCCCACCAGACGCGGCGAGCCGTCGTCGCCGGGGAGCCACGCCTCGACGCTGTGCGCGTAGCCCGCGTCGTGCAGGAGGCGGTAGGTGCGGACGATGGTCTCGTCGATCCACGCGCCGGGGCGGTCGGGGTCGGCGCAGCCGACGATCGTCTGCGCGAAGGCGCGGTCGCACGTCACGATGAAGCGACCGGAGCGGACGCGCTGGCGCAGCGATCGGGGCGTGCGGAAGGCGTGGAGCGGGATCACGCCCCGCGTGTCGGGGTTGAACCACTGCACGGCGCCGGTGTGGACGTCCGCCATGGGGAAGAACCCCTTGCGGTAGGCGCTGACGAGCTGCGCCACGACCTGCTCGGCGATGGTGCGCTGGCGGGACATCACCCCAACAGTACGCGGCCGCAGCGCACGAACCCTCGGCGCCCGCGCACGTTCACACGCGCTCCACGCATTCGAGGATGAGGTGCAGGGCGACCTGGTGCGCCTCCTGGATGTGGCCGGTGTCCGTCTCGTCGACGACGAGGGCGGCGTCGCAGTGCGCGAGGGCCGCGCCGCCCCCCTTGCCCAGCAGGCCCAGCGTCGTGGCGCCGGCGGCGCGGGCGGCCTCGAGGGCGCGGACGATGTTGGGGCTGTTGCCGCTGGTGGAGAAGACGACGAGGGCGTCCCCGCTTTGGGCGAGGGCCTGCGTCTGGCGGGCGAAGACCTCGTCGAAGCCGAAGTCGTTGGCGATGCAGGTGAGGGCGGTGGGGTCGGCGTTGAGGCAGATCGCGGGCAGGGGCCGGCGGGGGTCGCGGTACTTGCCGATGAGCTCCTCCGCGAGGTGCATCGCCTCGGCGGCGGAGCCCCCGTTGCCGCAGGTGAGGACCTTGCCCCCGGCGCCGATCGAGTCCCGCACGGCGTGGGCGACGCGGAGCAGATCGTCCGCCCGCTCGGCGAGGGAGGCGACGACGCGCGCGGCGCGGTCGATGCGTTCGAGGACGAAGTCGCGATCGAAGGCCTGTTCGGGCATGGGCTTGAGTGTCCCCTCTTGGGCGTGCTTCCGCCAGCGGCGGGCCGAAACCGGCGTGGGACGCGCCACGGGCGGGGGAGGCCGCTACGATTGCGACTCGCGCCGCCGAGCGGCTTCCACGAGGGCGTAGCTCAGCCTGGTAGAGCAGCGGACTTTTAATCCGTCGGTCGTGGGTTCGAATCCCCCCGCCCTCATTACGGACCACCGCACACCCGCGCGCCGGAGGCGCGCTCATCCGAGGACACGGAAGGACACGCGATCTCGATGATCGTTCTGCACGCGAACTGGACCGGGGGCGCGTTGAGCGTCTGGGGCGAACACACGCCCGCCGGCGCCCCTCCCGAGAACGGCGCCGCGAAGGCCGGCGGCCCCGCGTCGCACCCCTTCTGCGCACAACACGCCGCCGTGCGCGACGCCCTGTCCCGCTTCGTGCCCGTCACCGACGCGGACGAACACCGCCTCACGCTGCGGCTCCCCACCGCGAAGTCCACCCCCCTGCCCAGCGCTCGCCTCGCCCACGTCTCCGGGCGCGCCGTCCACGACGACGAGGGCGCCCCCCCCCTGCTCGAGGCGTGGGTCGTCGACGCGGTGCGCATCCCGGCGCGCCACGCTTCGCGCGTGCTGGAGGCGATCGACGACGCCCGCGACCGCGCCGAGGAGCTCGGCGCCCCCGCGGCCGCCGGCGGCGTGGCGTTCGGCCCGGGTGTCGAGTTCTACGCGCTGGCCGCCCGGTTCGTGCGCCGACTGCTCAGCGAGCAGCGGTTCGTGCCGACGGTGCTGCAGTCGGGCGACGGGGCGCTGCTGGGCTCGTGGATGCCCTGGCTGACCGACGCCGCGACGGGCGAGCAGGCACGGGCGCTGGCGCAGGCGATGCCCGCGTGCGCACGGGCCGTGGTGGACGACGCCCAACACGACGCGTGGGTGGTGCTCGAGAACGCCCTGTGGCGCATGACCGATGCGCAGGTGCGACACGTGCTGGCGCAGGAATCGATGATCGAGGCTGTGGAGGACCACGACGCCGGCGCCCCCAGCGTGGCGTGGCTGACGGGCCTGCTCGGGCCCCACGACGACGCCCCCTCGCACGCCGAGGGTCGCACGGCCCTCATGCGCAACGTGCGCCAGTGGATCAGCGGTCTCGACGACCGCGGCGCGGGCGCGGATTGGCGCCTGTGCCTCTCGCTCGAAGAACCGTTGGCCGCGCAACGCATCCCCAACCTCGAAGCCCCGAGCGACGAAGTGGAGTGGAGCCTGCGATTCAACCTGCAGGCGGTGGAGCACCACGAATCACTCATCAGCGCCGATGAGGTGTGGTCGCTCAACAGCGAGACGATCGTCGTCGACGGCAAGCGGCTCGAATCGGCGCAGGAGCTTCTGCTGGCGGAACTGGCCCGCGCTGCCCGCATCTACCCGCGACTCGAAGAGGCGCTCGAAGACGCCTCCCCCACGGCGATCGACCTCACGACGAAACAGGCGTACGAGTTCCTGCGCGAGGTCCGCCCGCTGCTGATCGAGCAGGGCGTCGGGGCGATCGCGCCGGAGTGGTGGGAAGCGCCGGGCTCACGTTTGGGCGCGCGCCTGCTCATCGAGAGCGAGGCGCCCGATGCGCTCGACGCCTCGGGCTCGGGCGTCTCCAGCGCCGCGGGGTCGCGCGTGGGGCTCAGCGCGCTCGTCGACTACCGCTGGCAGATCGCGGTCGGCGAGACGACGCTCACGCTGCACGAGTTCGAGAACCTCGCGGCCCAGCGCTCGCCGCTGGTGCGTGTCGACGGCCAGTGGGTCGAGATCCGCCCCGAGGACGTGCAGGCCGCGGTGAAGTTCATCGGCGAGAACCCCGGCGGGCAGATGCGCGTCGCCGACGCCCTGCGCTTCGCCTACGCGTGGGACCAGAGCAAGACGGGCGTGCCCATCCTCGGCCTCGACGCCAAGGGCTGGGTCGCGGACCTGCTGGGCGTGAGCGAGCAGTCGCTGTCGATGCTGCCGGCGCCCGCCGGGTTCAAGGGCGAGCTCCGTCCGTATCAGTTGCGCGGCCTGTCGTGGCTGGCGTTCCTCGACCGCTTCGGCCTCGGCGCGTGCCTCGCCGACGACATGGGCCTGGGAAAGACCATCCAATTGATCGCCCTGCTGCTGCACGAGCGTGAGCGGGCCGCGGCGACGGGCGAGATCGTGGCGCCGACGCTCGTGGTGGCGCCGATGTCCGTCGTGAGCAACTGGCAGCGCGAGGCCAACCGCTTCGGGCCCTCGCTGCGCACGATCGTCCACCACGGCGTGGAGCGCGTGCAGGGCGAGAACCTCGAGCACGCCGTGCGCGAGGCCGACCTCACCATCACCACCTACGCGCTGGCGCACCGCGACCGCGAAGCGCTGGGGCGCATCGAGTGGGGCCGCGTGGTCCTCGACGAGGCGCAGAACGTCAAGAACCCCAGCGCCAAGCAGAGCCAGGCGGTGCGGTCGCTCAGCGCCAACCACCGCGTGGCCCTCACCGGCACGCCCGTGGAAAACCGCCTCAGCGAGCTGTGGTCGATCATCGACTTCTGCAACCCGGGGCACCTGGGCACCTCGGGCGACTTCCGCCGGCGCTTCGCCGTGCCCATCGAGCGCAACCACGACAAGTCGCGCGCCCGGCAACTCCGCTCGCTGGTGCGCCCCTTCGTGCTGCGCCGGCTCAAGACCGACCCCAACGTCACCGCCGACCTGCCGCCGAAGGTCGAAACGCGCGAGTACTGCCGCCTCACCCCCGAGCAGGCCGCGTTGTACGAATCCACCGTCAAACGCATGCTCTCGCAGGCGGATCAGACCGAGGGCATGCAGCGTCGCGGCCTCGTGCTCGCCTCGCTGATCCGTCTCAAACAGATCTGCAACCACCCCTCGCAGTTGCTCCGCGACCACCACGACGACATCACCGTCGCCGACGCGGAGCGCTCGGGCAAGTCGACGCGCCTGCTCGAGCTCCTCGACGAGGTGCTCGGCGCCGGTGATCAGGCGCTGGTGTTCACGCAGTTCCGCGAGATGGGCAAGATCCTCTCGTCGATGGTCAGCCGACGCTTCGACCGCGAGGTGCTCTTCATGCACGGCGGCACGACCCAGGGCGCGCGGCAGGCCATGATCGACCGCTTCCAGCGCGCCGACGGCACGTCGCCGATCTTCATCCTCTCGCTCAAGGCCGGCGGCGTGGGCCTCAACCTCACCGCGGCGAACCACGTCTTCCACTACGACCGCTGGTGGAACCCCGCGGTCGAGAACCAGGCGACGGACCGCGCCCACCGCATCGGGCAGACGCGCACGGTGCAGGTGCACAAGTTCGTGTGCAACGGCACCCTCGAAGAACGCATCGATCAGATGATCGAGCAGAAGATGGAGCTCGCGACGAACATCATCGGCTCCGGCGAGCAGTGGCTCACCGAGCTGAGCACCAGCGAACTGCGCGACCTCGTCGCCCTCGGCCCTGACGCCATCGGCGACGACGACAACCCCGACGATGACGACGACGACAACCCGGTCGCCCTCGGCGCCGCCGCACGCACGGGAGACGGATTCGATGGCTGAACGCACACCACCCCTGCGCGGCAAGAGCGGGCGTTCGCGCGGCGGCGTGAAGCTGACGTCGCGCGAGGGGGTCGTCGGCGTCTCGTGGGAGGGGCGCCGCTGGATGCGCATCGCCGAGGAGGCCGCGCCCAACGAGCGGCTGCTCGACGGCGTCGAGTTCGCCCGCGCCGGACGGTGCATCGCCATGCGCATCGAGCCGGGGCGCGTGGTCGGCACGGTGGTCGAGGGCCAGCCCGCGCGCCGCTACGAGGTGACGCTGAGCACGGACCTCTTCACCCACGAGCAGTGGGAGCGCATCATCGAGACGATGGTCGATCAGGCCGTGTACGCCGCCAAGATCCTCGGGGGCGAGCTGCCCACCAACATCGAAGACGTCTTCCGCCCGCTGGGCCTGCGGCTCTTCCCCACGGGCGAGGGCGAACTCCGCCCCGTCTGCCGCTGCGGCGGGCTCGGCTCGCTGCCGACGATGATGCACCGGCCGCACGGGACCGCGGGCGGCGCACCGACCGGCGCAACGCAGCCCGTCGCCGCCCCCCTCACGCCCCCGCCCACGCCCCACCCGTGGTGCCCCCACGCGTGCTGCATCGCGGCCCTCGCCGCGGAGCACATCGAGCGCGAGCCCCTGCTGCTCTTCCACCTGCGGGGCATCACCGGCGACGACCTGCTGGAGCGCATCCGCCAGCGTCGCAGCGCGGGCCGGGCCGGCTCCGGGCCTGTGCCCGCGTACGCCCCCTCCTCGCCCCCCGTCGGGCGCCCGGTCCCCCTCGAGGACGTCATCGACGCCTTCTGGGACACCCCCGCGGGCACGACGGAGGTCGACACCGCCCCCCGCAAGCCGGAAGTCAGCCACGCCCTGCTCCGCCGCCTCGGCCCCAGCCCCTTCGGCAAGGGCGGCTTCCCCCTCGTGGGCCTGCTGGCGACGTGCTACGACGTGGTGAGCGAGGCGGCGCGGCGGGAAGATGTGAACGAAACGGACACACCCACGCCGTGACGCCGTGACGTCGCGCGCCAGTGCGGCGTGGGGCGATTACGACGGCCTTGCGTCTTGCATCGCGCCCGGATTGAACGGTAAATCAAATCTGAACAGCAACTCTTTGCGCTCCGCACCGCCCAGCGCGGGATCGACACCCACAACAATTCTCCACTTTGGTCCGATCGTGTGCAGCGGACGCGCATCCGGTGGCCTTTCGAAACGGCCGCCCGTCACGGCCGCGCCGAACCGGCCGTGCGCCTCCTGACCGGTCACGGTGAGGAGCAGATCGCCCGTGGCCCCTGAGTAGACGTACACGCGCCCTCCGTGCTCCGCCGCTCCGGAGTAGTGCGGCGCCCCGACGATGAAATCCGCGACGCCGTCGCCGGTCACATCGCCGATCACGGCGACCGAAGCGCCGAAGCGGTCGCCGATGGCATCCCCCTCCACGGTGAAGAGAAGGTCGGAGGTCATGCCGCAGTAGACATAGACCCGGCCCTTGCCACCGAACGCGCCGGGGGCGCCCACGAGGATGTCGTCGTGCCCGTCGTTGTTGAGATCACCACCGGACGCCAC
>RECZ01000067.1 GCA_007693765.1 Phycisphaerales bacterium
GGGGGGCGGGGGGGCGTGGGCGTGGGGGGCGTCGTCGCGCCCCTTTGCGTGCGGGGGGGCGAGCGGGGGGGGGAGCGAGGCGAGCGCGCACCACGCGCAGAGCGCGGCGGGCAGCGCCCACGCGGCGCGGCGTCGCGGGCGGCGGGTGGTGGGTCTGCTCATCGGTGCTCGGCTCCCTCCGGGTCGTCGTCGATGCGCTCGGTGCGGACGTTCCAACCCTCGGACGCCGGCGGCTCGCGCGTGTCGATGGCGTCTTCGGGGAGGGTTTCGTTGACGCTGATGTTCAGCAGGACGATGTACGACTCGTCGCGGGCGCGGTTGATGGTGCGGGCCATGCGGGGCAGCAGCGTGTCGCGCATGTACCAGAGGCGCACCTCGCGGAGTTCGTCGCCGGTGTCGGTGTCGGGGCGGGCGGTGAGGCGGAGTTGGTGGGCGTCGGCGAGGAAGGGGGGCAGGGCGTCGAGGCCGTCGCCGGGGGGGAGGAGTTCGGCGTTGTAGCGGGCGAGGATGTCGTCGGCGCGCTGGCCGATGGGCAGGGGCATGGGGCCCTCGCCGATGCGCAGGGGGTCGAAGTCGTCGCCCTCGCGGGCGATCTCGCGTTTGATGAAGGTGCGCTGCGCGGGGCGCACCTCGACGAGCCAGCGCCCGTCGAAGACCCACGTCTGCGGGTCTTCCTGCAGGCGGTCGTCGATGCGGAGGGTGAGGAAGTGCACGGCGAAGGCGCGACCTGTGGCGGCTTGGGCGCCGTCTTCGGGACTCGGCGCCCGGAAGTAGAGGCGACCGTCGCGGATGTGCCGGTCGCCCTGGAGCATGAAGCGCCGGTCGTAGCGGATGTCGGCGCTGAGGGTGCGGATGTCGTCGCCGGCGGTCTCGAGGGCGCGGAGGAGGTCCTCGGCGGTGGCGATGGCGGGCGACGCGGCGGGCCGTTCGGCGTCGCCGGCGTGCGCGAGGGCGGCGGCGGGGACGAGGCAGAGGGCGAGGAGGAAGCGGGCGGCGAGTTGCACAACTCGGGGTGTTGGGCGGGGAATTGGACGGGGTGTTGGGGGGTTTGTCATGCCGTGCCTTTCATCGGCGTGTTCGGGCGCTCCCGCCATGCGGGGGCCGCCCGAGCAGCCTATACCTGTTCGGACGCGTGAGCGCGTGTTTCGTGCCCGCTTGGGTGTTAAGCGTTGTCGCCGCGGTCGTTGGGCCCGGCGTGGACTGAAGATGGGCGACGGCCGCGCCGGCGTCGCTCGGCCTTTGCAACGGAGAGAACCGGATGCTGCGTCCCCTGAACCGTCGTGGAACGATCGTGCCCGTGCTGGGCGCACTGGTGTTGGCGGGCGCGGCGTGGGCGGCGGCGCCGGAGAAGGCGGCGCGGACGGAGCGCGGGTCGACGCTGGTCGTGCCCTCGGCGCACGCCTCGATGGGGCGCGTGTACTACGCGCTGCCGGGGCGCGATGCGCAGGTGACGTTCATCTCCGATGCGCCCGTCGAGCACATCAAGGGGACGTCCAACCGTGTGGTGGGCTACCTGGTGTTGGGCGAGGGCGACGCGGTGGAGTCGGTGGCGGTGAAGGGGGGTGAGTTCCACCTGCCGGTGGCGTCGATCGACACGGGCATCCCGCTGCGCGACGAGCACCTGCAGGAGGAGCGTTGGCTCAACGCCTCCGCCCATCCCGACATCGTCTTCCGCGTGACCGGCTCGCGCGATGCGCGGCTGACGCGCGAGAGCGAGGCCTTCAGCACGCACAGCGTGACGCTGCTGGGCTCGATGGAGGTCAAGGGTGTGGTGCGCGAGATCGCGATCCCCGCGACCGTGACGATGATGCCCGAGAGCGAGATGACACGCGGGCGCGCGCCGGGCGACCTGCTGGGCGTGCGGGCCAAGTTCGAGGTGCTGCTGACGGACTACGGCGTGGTGCAGGATGAGGCGGCGCTGGAGTCGAGCGGGAAGATCAGCAACGAGATCGTGCTCGATGTGGCGTTGTTCCTGGCCACGGTGTCGCCGGACGAGGCGCGCCGGCGCTGAGCGGGGGAGCGGGCGACAACGCGTCAGGGGCTGTGTACAGCGCGCACGAAGGTGCAGGAGCGTAGAGCGATATGCGGCGGACGGAGATGTTGGCGCGGATCGTGATCGCGGTGTGCGCGGTCGGCGTGCTCGTGCAGGCGGTGGCGTTGTGGCGCGCGACGGGCGGGGCGGGGTTCACGCGGTATTTCGATGAGGCCCGGGCCGCGCGGGAGGCCGCGCAGGAGCCCTCGCTCTCGGATCTGTTCGAGGGGACGGGGCTCGACGATGCGCACGGGAAGATGGAGGCGGTGGAGAACCGCTTCGCGCTGGGGTTGCTGCCCTCGGGGCCGGACAAGCACGCGGTGAGCGTGCTGACGCTGGCGCTGCCGTCGCTGCTGGCGCTGGGGGTCGCGGCGTCGCCGTGGGGGCGGCGGCGGGCGCGGTAGGCGTTGTGCGTTCGGGTCGTCGGGCGATCAGTCGATCGACTGCAGGTGTTCGAAGATGCGCTGCGCGGCGCCGACGGCCATGGCCTCGTTGATGGGCTGCTTAGTGTCGTTGGCGGTGAGGACGACGGCGAACGTCTCGCCGTCGTTGCGCTCGGCGATCCACGTGAGGTTGAGGACGCCGGGCTCGGAGCCGCCCTTGAACCAGGCGCGCTGCCAGTGCTCGTCGTCTAAGGGCACGCCGGGGTTGGTGGTGAGGGCCTCGGCGAGGGGCCGCATGTCGTCGGACTGCCCGATGGTGCGGAGTTCGGCGAGCGTGCGGGCGAGTTCGGCCGCGCTGGCGAACCACTCGACCTCGTCGATGCGCTGGGGCTTCGTCCACGCCTGAATGAGGAGGGGGCTTGGCTGCCCGAAGTAAACCTCGTCGTTGAGCATGCGTGCGCGTGTGGGGGCGTCGGCGTCGGCGTAGCGGTCGAGGAGCTCGCCGTCCATGGAGAGTTTGATGGTGAAGAACTCGCGGGTGGCGAGGAAGGGCGTGTTGCGTTCGTGGGCTTTGGTGCGGAGGGTCATCCAGGCGTGGGCGTTGTCGCGCCCGACGCGCCGTAGGAGGTGGTCGGTGGCGGTGTTGTCGCTGATGGAGATCATCTTCAGTGCGTACTCGGCCAGCGGCGCCGTGGCGCCGTGGGGGAGGTCCTGCATGACGCCTGAGGGGAGAGACTTGAAGTCCTCGTCGATGGCGAGGGGCTCGTCCCACGCGGCCTCGGCGTTGCGGATCTTCTCGGCGAGGGCGCCGAGGATCCAGAGCTTGAAGGCGGAGCCGATGGCGAGGTGCTCGTTCTCGTTGAGCGCGTGGACGGCGTGGAGTTCGCCGTCGTCGCCGACGCGGGCGACGTAGAGCGAGACGGATTCGGCGTCGAGCGCGTGCATCGCGTCGTCGGCGTCGTCCCAGCCGGTGAGCGTGCCCACGAGTTCGCGCGGCGCGGGCTGGAAGAGCAGGCCGTTGATGCGGTGCGGCTCTTCGGTCTCGGTGGAGAGGAGGATGCGCCAGGCGGAGCCGTCGGAGCGGGCACGGGCGACGCCGACGAGGTTGTGCGGATCGGTTTCGTCGACGCGGATGAGCACGTAGCCCTCGGAGCCTGAGGCGAGGCCCATGAGCACGGTGCGGAGTCGGTTCTCGGTCACGGCCTCGAGGAAGTCGTCGCTGAAGCGCCCCGCGGTGTCGATGCGCCCTGCGCGGAGGGCGTCGATGATCC
Source organism: Phycisphaerales bacterium (assembly GCA_007693765.1). Taxonomy (GTDB): domain Bacteria; phylum Planctomycetota; class Phycisphaerae; order Phycisphaerales; family UBA1924; genus RECZ01. The sequence continues at coordinate 3,687 of RECZ01000067.1, forward strand.
AGCGGAGGGCGTGGCCGGCGGGGGTGTCGGGGGTTTCGGCGGCGGTGAGGGCGTCGGCGGGCGAGGGCTTCTCGGCGTGCTGGTGGTCGTGGTCGTGGTTGTGGTTGTGATCGTGCTGGGCGTGCGCCGGGGCGAAGGCGGCGAGGGCGTAGAGGCAGGCCGCGGCGGCGGCGATGTGGATGCGTGTGCGGGTGGTCATGCGTCGCTCCTGTTTGACGAGAAAGGATAGAGCGTGCGCGGCGGGCGGGGTGGGTGTTCTGCGCCGGAACGAAAGCCGCCGCGACGCCCCGTGTTGGGACTTCGCGGCGGCCGCGGAGGTGCGCCGGAGGTGTTCCGGCGGAGATCCGGGGGCGATCCGGGGGCGCCTGCGGTTAGTTGTCGCGTGGGGTGATGGTGCGGGCGGCGATGCGTTCGGGGTCTTTGGCGTCGCCGGCCTTGGGCGCATCCGCGGCGGGCGCGGGCTGGATGCGGATGGTTCTGGAGGATGTCGGGAACGTGGGCGCGACGCGGCTGGTCTGCTCGAAGGCGTCCTTGGCGGCGCGTTCGGCCTCGAGGAGCCTGCGGGCCTCGTCTTCGTAGTCGACGCGGTTGCGCGACTGTTCGAGGGACGCGAACTGCGACTCCTGCCGGGCGCGGATCTGGTTCATGCGCGACTGGAGTTGTTCAAGGCTGGCGACCTCGAAGCGGGAGTGCTCGTCGATGGTCTTCTGGCGCTGTTCGAGCATGTTGATGAGGCGGTCGTTGCGGGCGACGGCGTCGACCTGCTGGTCGAGTTGCCAGAGCTGTGCCTGGAACTCCGCGTGCTCGGACTCGAGCTTGTCGAGGAGTTCCTGCAGGCGGTTGGCTTGTTGCTCGAGGTAGGTGAGCGTGCGGTTGGCGTCGTCGGCGCGGGAGGCGTAGGCGGCGCGCGTCTGCTGGATGCGCGTGGCCTGGGCGTAGGCGTCGGCGAGGGTGAGGTTGCGGTTGTTGAAGGCGACGAGGACGGTCTCGCCGGGGCCGGCCTGATCGCGGGCGTCCTGAGCGCGGGCGAGCATGTCCCGCAGGGACTCGAGGTCCTGGTCGGCGAGGCGGACGACGCGTTCGCCGATCTCGCGGTCGCGGTTGATCTGTCGCATCTGCTCGCGGAGCTCGGCGAGGTCGCCGCGCACGGCGCTGATGCGCTCGGGGTACTTGGCCGCGAGGTCGCGGAGCTGGGTGCGGAGGACGATGGGGTCGTCGATGTTGGCGTCGATGAGAGTGACGACCCTCGACTGGGCGCTCTTGGCGAGCGCGGCGACGCGTTGGGGGCCGGCGATGACGGCGGCGGCGCCGACGGCGACCCCGGAGATGACGACGATTCGCATGGATGATTTGACGATGCCGGCCATGGGTGTGCCCCTTTCTCTCTAGTAGACGGCGTGGTGTGAAAGTCGCCGTGCCAGAGTGATTGGGAGGCTGTCGCGGGCGATTTCAGGGTTGGGCGGAAGGCGGGAAAAAGTCGTCGAACGGGTGGTGCGGCGGGATTGGGGGAACCGGCGGGGGGGTGCGATGCCGCGGGGGTCGGGGTGTATGCTTGCTTTGGTGGATTATTGAGAAACCGGGGCCCGCTCCCTCGGAAGAAGGGGGGTCGGGCGGCCCGTGCGGTCGGGCTCGCTTCGGCGAGGAGGTGCGTATCAACCAGTTGACGACCAATTTCATCGCGCGGCTGCGCGACCGCGACGAGGGTGCGTGGTACGAGTTGTGGGAGACGTTCGGGCCGGTGCTGCGGGCGCAGCTCTCGCGCTGGGGGCGGGGCTCGATCGGCTCGCAGACGGTGCGCGACCTCTCGCAGGAGACGCTGGCGGCGCTCTCGACGTCGATCGAGCGCTACGACCCGGCGCGGGGGGCGCGGTTCAGCACGTGGCTGCTCTCGATCGCCAAGCACACGCTGGGCGACGAGATCGACCGGCGGATGGCCCAGAAACGCGGCGGGGGGAAGCGCGCGGGGGTGCTGGACGAATCGTGGATGGGCAAGGCGTCGGGGGCGTCGCCGGACGGGGAGTACGAGGCGGCGGTGTTCCGGGCGAAGGTGGACGCGGCGATCCGGATGGTGCGGAAGGAGTCGGAGTTCATGGACTTCGAGATCTTCCGGATGCGGGTGCTCGACGGCGTGGAGGGCAAGCAGGTGGCGGTGCAATTGGGCGTGAGTGAGCCGACGGTGAGCCGTCGGCTGGCGAAGGTTCGCGACGCGTTGCGGGCGCGGCTGCGCGAGGTGATCGCGATGTATTCGTTCTCGGACGAGGAGCAGGCGGAGGCCGAGAAGCACGGCCTGGCGCTCTCGAGCACGAAATCGGACGACGCCCTTTTCGATGAAGCGGTCGCGGCGATCTATCACCGGCAGCAGGAGCTGCGACGGCTGGACCAGGCCGCGATGACGGACTGAGCGCCGAGCGCCCCGACTTCAAGGGGAGTCGCGTCGGCGCGGAGGACACACCCGATGAGCGTTTTCATGACCATCATGCTCTCGGTGCTCGCGATCGCGACCGGCGTTCTGCTGATCGTTTTTCTGCTGGTGCCGGCGTTCCGTGGTGTGGGCTGGCTGGTGCGGCACGTCTTCGCGTTCGTGGGCGGGATGGTGTCGAGCCTGCTGCGCGTGCTGGGCGGGCTGGTGACGGCTGTCGTGCTGATCCCGCTGATATTGCTGAATGTGTAGATCTCGCTGTTGTCGGATGCATTGCGCAACGGGCGCAGCCTGCAGGACGAGTGCGTGGCGATCGGGCGCGGCGTGTACCGGTT
>RECZ01000038.1 GCA_007693765.1 Phycisphaerales bacterium
CGTACCGGACGCACGAGGGGATCGTCTCCAGCCTGTTCCGGGCCGACGGGACCCGCTTCGCCAACGTGGCGCTCTTCATGGTCGAGCTCGCGACGGACGACGCCGCCTGGCGGCGCTGGCGCGGGCAGATGCCGGTGATCGTGGACGACACGGGTCGGGCGACGTGACCCGTCGCGGGTGCGCGGGTATCGGTGGCGCCGTCGCGACGCGCCGTTGCGTGCGCTCGGCGACGATGCCGAGCTCGATGGCCACACACGCGCGCATGGGCGTGCGGAGAGAGGTTGGAGATGCAGGTCCCATTCGGGTTGTTCCTCGTTTGCCACGGCCTCGTGCACGCGATCTACGTCGGGCATGCCCGACGGCTCTTCGAGGTCCGATCGGGCGTGGTGTGGCCGGACGGGTCGTGGGCGCTGTCGCGGACGTTGGGCGATCCGGCCGCCCGCTGGTTCGTCGCGGTCACGTTCTCGCTCGTCGCGGCTGCGTTCACCGTCGCCGCGATCGCCCTGGTGCTCCGGCAGCCGTGGTGGGCGCCGCTGGCCGGCTCTGCGGCCGCCGTCTCGGCGCTCGCCCTCCTGCTCGCATGGGACGGCCGGCTGCACGACAGCGCCGTGCAGGGGGCGTACGCCGTCGTGCTCGACGTCGTGATCGCCGTGTTCGCCGTGGTGGTCTCGTGGCCTCACATCGACGCCTAGGTCCGCAGGGCGGATCGCGCCCGGGCCGTCACGGCGACCGCCACGGGCAGGGTGAGGTCGAGCAGGAACGTCGCCCCACCGAGTTCGAGCAGCGCGTCGTTCGCCACGGTGCCCAGCCACCAGCCACCGAGTCCCCAGGCGAGCAGCCCGGCGAGGGCCCAAGGCCATGCACGCGCGAGCCAGCGGGTCCGTGCTCCTTCGGCGCGAGCTCGCGGCGGGAACGTCGAGGCGGCGGCCGCGGCCGTGAGGGCCGGCACGAAGCCACCGCCGACGAGCAGCAGCGCGAGCGCGGCCGCGCCGAGCGCCGCGGCGGCTCGGCGGCCGGCGAGCACGAGGGCCGCGAGGGCGGTCAGCGCCGCGGTGGTCAGCGTGAGGACCCCTGCCGTCCGCAGGTCGGGCGCGATGGTGAGGGCCGGCAGGCAGGCGTGCCACACGAGCGATGGCTCGCAGGGCGGTCCGATCGCGGAGAACGGCGCGCCGGGCGTGCTGACCGGACCTTGGATCACGCTGAACACGCCATGGACGCCGGCCAATGCCGCGGCGTACAGGCCGAGGGCGATGCGGCTGACGCGGTCGGCGGCGACGCCTGCCATGCGGGGCTCCCTGTGGGCCGGTTGGGGCCGTGCCTCAAGCGTATCGCGCGAACCCCGGGCGTCGGAGCCCGATCGTGGTGCGCAGCGCCCCCCGCCGAGGAGTACCCGGGACGCGCGAGGGGCGCGCACGACCGGTGGATCCGATGAGGGGTTCGGGCGGCGCCGCACGCGTCGACGGGCATGGGTTCGCCCGATGAAGGCCGTCGCGTACACGGCCTATGGCCCGCCCGAGGTGCTTCGGATGGTCGACGTCCCAACGCCGGCCGTGCGCCCCGACGAGGTGCTGGTCAGGGTCCGGGCCACCACCGTCACCGTCGGCGACACCATCATGCGAAGCCTGCGCATGCCCCTCCCAGCCTGGCAGAAGGTGATGGCGCGCCTGTACCTAGGCTGGTCGAGGCCCAAGCGCACCATCCTTGGGATGGAGCTCTCCGGTGACGTCGAGGCCGTGGGCCGGAACGTGACGCGCTTCGCGCCGGGCGACGAGGTCTTCGCGTCCACGTTCGCCGTCGGCTTCGGCGGCTACGCCGAGTACAAGTGCCTGCCCGAGGACGGGGTCTTGGCCCTCAAGCCGGCCGACCTCAGCTACGAGCAGGCCGCTGCAGTGCCCGGTGCAGGGATGACGGCCTGGCACTGCTTGGGGAAAGCGAAGATCCAGCCGGGACAGAGGGTGTTGGTGTATGGCGCCTCCGGCGCCGTAGGGACGAACGCCGTCCAACTGGCCGCCCATCAACTCGGGGCCTCCGTGACCGGCGTGTGTCGTGCCGCCAACGCGGAGCTGGTCGAATCGCTTGGGGCGAGCCGCGTCCTGGACTACACCAGACCGGACTTCGACCTTGGCAGCGGCGTGTACGACGTGGTGTTCGATGCCGTCGGCAAGCTCCCTCCGCGGCAGGCCACGCGGGCGCTCAAGTCGGGCGGCATGTACGTGAACGTCCACACCGCGTCCGGCGGCGCCGATACGCTCGCGAACCTATTGGCGGTCAAGGGCGCCGTCGAGGCGGGCAAGCTCAGGCCGGCGATCGACCGGGTGTACCCGTTTCACGACATCGTCGAGGCGCACCGCTACGTCGACATGGGACGCAAGCGCGGCAACGTGGCGATCGACCTCCTGAACCGTGCGCACGATTGACGCATGACGGCGGCCACTCGCGAACGGTACGGATCCCCCGACGTCATCCACGTCGGCGAGGTCCCTGCTCCGACACCCGTCGCCGGCGAGCTTCTCGTACGCGTGCACGCGGTCTATCGATCGCACCGTCGCTTCGGATGCCTCTGCCGAGGCATCTGCCTATGTGGCCACAGGCACGAAGACCGGCGCCGTGGTGATCGAGATCGGCGACGGCCACGACCGCGACGGCAGCGCCGCAACCCGTCGCAGACGCGGTACCATCGTCGAGATCGAACGGCAACGCTCGTGCCGAACCACATGAACGCGATCCTCGTCGACCACCGATCGCCTGCCAAGGGCCACTTCCGGGGTGGCCTTCCGGACGCTCGGTTCGGCCGCGGCCTACGGCCACTGGTCGCCATCCAGGGTCTCATGCTCGAGAACGTGCCACCACCGGTGTACGCCACCGCGATGTACCGGTTCCTGGGTCGCGACCGCTGATGTGGCTGTTCTCGCCGTTGCTGGCCCTGGGCGCACCGCGCGATCCCGGCGACCTGGTCGTCACCGTCGAGGCGGAGGACCGCTTCCGCTTCCGCGACCGGCTGGGCGACATCAGCGCGCCGACGCTGGTGGTCGCGGGTGAACTGGACCCGTTCTACACGCCGGATCTGTTCCGGGAGACGGCGGCGGGCATCGGCAGTGCCAGGTTGGCGCTGTACCCGGGCCAGGGGCATCCCGCGCAGGGGAGGCGCTTCGAGCGGGACGTGCTGGCGTTCCGACGCGGGGACGACGGGACGCTTCACGCGGCGGAGGGCGCGAGTGCGGACGGTGCGTGAGGCGCTGCTCGGTGGGTCGAGGCTCGAGCGAACGGCACGTGCGGCGCAATGCGCGGTGCGCATGCGTCGGGAATCGAGGGGTGAGACATGTCGAGACCGATGGTTGGCTCCCTTGGCGACGCTTCGGACGGTCGCTGGCAGAGGTTGTTCACGATCGCGGGCGTCGCGGCCGCCACGACGGCGGTCCTCATCGTCGTCCAGATCGTCGTCTTCGTCCTGTGGCCGCCGCCGGCCACCGCCATCGAACACCTCGACCTCATGCGCGACGCTCCGCTGCTGGGCTTCCTCTCGCTCGATCTCCTGTACGTGGTCGACAACGTCCTGCTCATCCCGATCCTGCTCGCCCTCTTCGTCGCGCTGCGCCGGGTCGACGAGTCGGTCATGGCGGTCGCTGCGGCCCTTGGCTTCGTGGGCGTCGCCGCCCTCTTCGCGTCGAACCCGGCCGCCAACATGCACTACCTCGCCGGCCGGCTCTCGACGGCGGGTGGCGAGGCCGAGCGTGCCGCGCTGCTCGCGGCGGGGGAGGCGATGCTGGCAGCCAACGTCGGCACGGCGTACCACGTCTCGCTGATCCTGGGGTCCGTGGCGCTGGTCGTGATGTCCGTCGTCATGCTCAGAAGCTGGTCGTTCAGCAGGCCGACGGCGGTGCTGGGCATCCTCGCCAACGTTCTCGCCTTCGGCCTCTATCTGCCCGTCGTGGGGATCTACGTGTTGCTCCTCTCCACGGTGTTCCTGCTGGGGTGGTACGTCCTCATCACCGTCGGGTTCGTGCGCCTCGGACGTGGCGGCGCGCGTGGGGTCGCGCGTGGGGTCGCGGCCGAAGTGGCGGGTGCCGTGCGTGCGTGAGGCGAGGCTCGGTCGGTTCCTCGAACGCAATGGGCTTCTGCTGATCGTCCCCGCGATGGCGATCACGTTCGCCGCGTGGCCGCTGCTGCCCTCGGCCTACGGCGGTGCGGCGTTCGATCGCGGCATCCCGGTGTGGCTGTTGGTCGTCGAGAACGTGCTGCGCGTCGTGGTACTCGCCGCTCCCACGCTCCTGCGGTTCGGTTGGCGGTCTCCGGTCCAGCGGCTCGGATGGTTGCTCTACGGAACCGGGTTGCTGCTGTACCTGGGCAGCTACCTCGCACAGATCCTCGCCCCAGCGAGCGGTTGGAGCACGAGCGTTTCCGGGTTCACCGCGCCCGCGTGGACGCCGCTGATCTGGCTGGCAGGCATAGCTTTGGTGTGTACGCAAACGCGGTTACCGATCGCGTGGCACCGCACCGGCTACCTGCTGCTCGCCACGGCCTTCGTCGCGGCGCATGGTGCCCACGCGTACCTGGCCTACCTCCAACTGCCGCCGGCCTAGCGGTGGGGGGTCGGGCGACCGTGACCGAGCCGCTCTTCGAGGTGAGCGCGCCCGTGGTGACTGGACCTTCGATCCTCGGCGCTTCTCGAGGAGCGACGATCGGTCGTTTCGTGACATTCGTTCGCTACGATCGACCCATGGAGCACGCACCCAGCGGCACGCCGGCGATCCACAGACCCGTCGAAACCGGACCCTTCGATGCCGGTGGCGGACCCCACCCCCCCAAGGAGCGCATCGTCGTGGTCGACGCGGTGCGCGGCCTCGCGCTCTTCGGGATCCTGGTCGTGAACGCGCCGCTGTACTTCTGGCCGGTGCAGACGCTCGCGCTCGGCGGGATTCCCGCCGCCGGCTTCGTCGAGGACGCCGCGAACGCGCTCGTCCGCTTCGCGTTCGAGGGCAAGTTCTTCACCATCTTCTCGCTGCTCTTCGGCGTCGGGGTGGCACTGCAGCTGAGCCGCGGCCACCGCCCGCGCATCGTGGTGCGTCGGCTGCTCCTGCTCGCGCTCTTCGGCGCCGTCCATATCTCTCTCTTCTGGTGGGGCGACATCTTGCTCCACTACGCCATCTTGGGGTTCGCGCTCGTACTCACGCGGCACTGGACGGCGCGCCGGTTGGTGCGCGCGGCGTTCGTGCTGCTCGCCGTTCCGGTCGTTCTGCAGCTCGGCTTCGTGGGGCTCGGTTCGCTCGCGGCGACGTCGCCCGAGGGTGCGTCGGCGTTTGCGGAAGTGACGGCCGAGTCCAACGCGGCCATGGCGGCACAAGAGCAGCAGGCTCTCTCCGTGTACCCGGGTCGCGACCTCGTCGCGGCGGCCGCACGTCGCTGGGGCGACTGGGGGTTCGCCACCTTCGGCACCCTGTTCAGCGGGATGCTCCCCGTCGTGGTTGCGATGTTCTTCCTCGGCGCGGCCGCCGTGCGGAGTGGCTGGCTCGAGGCTGCGGCCGTCGACCGCTGGAGGTGGCTCCTCACGTGGACGTTGCCTGCCGCGATCGTCGCGAACGCCGTGTTCGCGTGGGGCGCGTTGAGCGGCGCGCAGTACGAGTTCGGCACCTGGTCGGCGGCGCTGGCCTCGATCGCGTTCGTCGTGGGCGCGCCGAGCGGCGCGCTCACGATCGCCGCGGGCGCAGCGCTCGCCCTGCGGGGCGGGGGGCCGGTGGCGACCGCCCTCGCGGCCGTCGGGCGCCTGGCGCTGACCACCTACCTCGCGCAATCGCTGGTGATGACGACGCTCGCGTACGGTTACGGGTTCGGACTCTACGGGACCGTCACGCACGCTCAGGCGCTCGGCCTCGCCGTCGCGCTGTTCGCCATTCAGGTCCCGCTGGCGGTGCTCTATGCGCGGCGCTTCCGGTTCGGACCGGCGGAGTGGTTGTGGCGGGCGGGGACGTACGGCAGACGGCCTCGTCGAGGCCTGGCGTGACGGCTGCAGACCGCCGTGGATCGCCCCGAGGGGATCCTTTCGGTGCCGTCCAGGCCCGCGCGAGGTCGTTCAGGCCCGCAGCAAGCCCACGCCGAGCACGATGAGTCCGATCGCGAGGGAGGCGAAGCCGACGTACGCGAGGTAGATGACGCCGTTGGGCCGCTCGGTGTCGCGCGGGAGCACCGAGAGGAAGAACGCCGCCGGCACGAAGATCGCCGACGCTGGAATCGCGATCCGCACCAGCGTCCGCAGACCGTCGCTCAGGGCGGCCGAGTCGACGTAGAGCAGCGCGACGAGCGACAAGATCAGGAGCACGCCCGCGTGCGCGTGCCCGGCGGTCCACATGCGGCGCCTGAGTGGGTTGCGCATGTAGGCGTCGTTCGTGAGGTAGACCATGCGGAGGATCGACTCGCCGCCCA
>RECZ01000073.1 GCA_007693765.1 Phycisphaerales bacterium
CGCTCTCGCTCAGGAGCGCGACGACGCCCCCCTCGCCCTCGCCCCCGAGCCGCCCAGCGATCAGCCCATCGCCAACCAGCTCCGCGAGGCCCTCGAACTCCCCTACCTCACCGACGACGAGCGCCGCGCGCTCCGCGTCTTCCACGGCCTGTGGACACGCGAAGACCTCGACGACCCCCGCGACCGCGCCCGCGCCGCCCTCATCGCCGGCGTGTGGGACGACCCCGCCCTCCTCGACGACCGCGCCGAGCCCGAAGACCGCGCCGAGGCCATGCTCCGACGCGGCGACCTCGAAGAAGCCCTCGAAACACTCGCCGGCAGGCCCTCCATCCGCGCCCGGCGCATCCGCGCCGCCACGCTCGAGAGCCTCGGCCGCTTCGACGACGCCGACGCCGCCGTCGAGCCCGTCGTCAGCGACCTCCTGCGCAACCGCTACGACGACGCCGCCGACATCGTCGAGGGCGTGCGCGCCCTCATGATCCGCGCCCGCCTCCGCGAGCAGCCCGCGCGCGACTTCCACCGCATGCGCGACCTGCTCACCCAGGCCCGCGACCGCATGGACCGCCTGCACTGGCCCGCCCTCCGCGCCGAGGCCGAGCTCCTCTACGACAAGGACAACCGGCGCGAGGCCGGCGAGGCCTCAGCGCAGCTCCTCACCCTCAACCCCAACAGCGCCGACGCCCTCGCCCTGCTCGGGCGCCTCAGCGTCGACGCCTTCGACTTCGAGCGCACCCGGCGCATCGCCGAGCGCCTCGACGAGATCGCCCGCGACTTCACCGCCGACGACGACGCCTTCAGCGCCCGCGCCGCCATCATCCGCGCCCTCGCGTGGCTGCGCCAGAACGACCCCGACCTCGCCGAAGAAGAGATCGCCCCCGTCCTCACCCGCTACCCCCGCATGCGCGACGCCCTCGCCGTGCGCGCCGCCGTGCAGGCCCTCCAGCACGACGAGCCCGCCCTCGAATCCGCGCTCCGCGCCTTCGACGAGCTCTCCCCCGGCTCGCCGCTCGCCCTCTACACCGCCGGGCGCGCGCTCTCCGAAGCGCGCCAATACGCCCACGCCGCGGCCCTGCTCGAACGCGCCATCAAGCGCCAGCCCAACTGGCCCGCGCCCCACATCGAACTCGGCCTGCTCGAACTCCAATCCGGGCGCGACCTCCGCGCCCGCGACGCCCTCCGCACCGCCAACCGCCTCGACCCCTTCAACGAGCGCACACGCCACAGCCTCCGCCTCATCGAAGAGCTCCTCACCTACGACACCGTCGAGAGCGAACACTTCATCGTGCGCTACCGCCCCGGCGTCGACGCCGTCATGGCCCGCGAGATGCTCGAACCCCTCGAAGCCATCCACGAGATCGTCGCCGACGCCATCGACTTCACACCCGACCGCAAAACCATCATCGAACTCATGCCCGACCACCAGTGGTTCGCCGTGCGCATCACCGGCATGCCCGCGATCCACACCATCGCCGCGGCCACCGGCCCCGTCATCGCCATGGAGGTCCCCAAGGTCGGCCCCCGCCACACCGGCGAGTACGACTGGGTCCGCGTCCTCCGCCACGAGTACGTCCACACCGTCACCCTCGCCCGCACCAACAACCGCATCCCGCACTGGTTCACCGAGGCCGCGGCCGTCCACCTCGAAGGCGCGCCGCGCTCCTTCGACGCCGCCCGACTGCTCGCACGCGCCGTCCGCAACGACGACCTCTTCGACATGCGCGCCATCAACATCGCCTTCGTCCGCCCCGAACGCCCCACCGACCGCGCCCAGGCCTACGCCCAGGGCCAGTGGATGTACGAGTTCATGATCGAGAACTGGGGCGAACGAGCCCCCCTCGACCTCATGGACCGCTACGCCGAGGGCATGCGCGAGCCCGAGGCCATCCCCGACGTCCTCCAGATCACCCGCGACGACTTCCACAGGCTCTTCATCGTCTGGGCCCGCGAGCAGGCCGCGGCGTGGGGCATGCTGCCCGACCCACCCACCGACGACCTCATCACCCTCGCCCGCCTCGACACCGACGAAGGCCGCAAAGAGGCCGCCGAGGTTCTCGCGCAGGAAGGCCGCCGCCTCGCGCACCTCGCCGCGGGCCTCGTCGCCGGCCCGCCCGTCGGCCTCGCGCCGCGCCCGCCCACCGGCGAGATCGTCGACGCCCTCGCCGAGTCGCACCCCGACCACCCCGGCGTGCTCGAACTCAAGGTGCAGGCCGAACTGCAGCGCCGCGGCGGCGCCCCCGACGCCTCCATGATCGAACTCCTCGAAACCTACGCCGCGGCCCGCCCCGTCGACCCCACGCCGCACCGCCACCTCGCCCGCCTCCACCTCGACGCCGACGACCCCGCCCGCGCCATCCCCCACCTCGAGTTCCTCGACGCCCGCGAAGAGCGCTCCAGTGCCTACGCCATCGAGCTCGCCCGCCGCTACGCCGCCATCGAAGACTTCGCCAACGCCCACGCCAAGGCCGAACGCGCCACGCAGATCGCGCCCTTCAGCGCCGCCAACCGCGAGTTCGCCGCCCGCGTCGCGCTCGTGCGCCGCGACTTCGAGACCGCCGAACGCCACATCGCCGCCCTCGCCGCCCTCGAGCCCGACCGCCCCCAACACCAACGCCAACTCGACCGCGTACGAGAACTCCGCGCCGCCCAACCCCAAGGCTGACACCCCACACTCGCCTCTTCTCCCCCTCACTCTCTTCCCTACCAAACCTAGTGGCACGGACGTCCCGCCCGTGTCCTCCCCCCCTACCTCTCCCTCTTCCCCCTCTGCTCGATGCCTACTTCTTCCCCAGTGCCTAATGCCTACTGCCAAGTGCCTTTCTCTCCCCCCTCCCCCCCACATCACAACCCGTAAATCGCCCCCAGCTTCGCCTCGAGGTGGCGCATCAGCGGCTCATGGCTCAACGGCGACCCCGTGATGTGCTCGCACAGCGCCGGCGCCGTGCGCAAACGACCGACGGCGTGCACGTGCTCGTGCAGCCACGCCAGCAGGGCCGCGTAGTCGCCGCGGCGCATGCGGTCGTCGAGATCGGGCACATCCGCGCCGATCTTGTCCCACATCTGCCCCGCGTAGAGGTTGCCCAGCGTGTACGTCGGGAAGTAACCGATCGCGCCCATCGACCAGTGCACGTCCTGCAGGCAGCCCAGCCGATCCTCCTTCACCTCGAGGCCGAGGTCCGCGCGCATCCGCTCGTTCCACGCCCCGGGCAGGTCGGCCACCGAGAGGTCGCCGGCGAGCAGCGCCCGCTCCAGATCGAAGCGCAGCATGATGTGCAGGTTGTACGTCGCCTCGTCCGACTCCACGCGGATGAAGTGCGGCCGCACCGCGTTCACCGCCCGGAACGCCTGCTCGGGCGTGTGCCGCGAGATGTCCGTCGTGAACAGCTTCCGCGCCTCGGGCAGCGCCCATTCCCAGAACGGCAGCGAGCGGCCCACGAAGTTCTCCAGCATCCGCGACTGGCTCTCGTGGATGCCGAGGCTGATGTGCATGCCCAGCGGCTGCCCGAAGCGCCCGGTGTCGTTGAGCCCCTGCTCGTACACCGAGTGCCCCGTCTCGTGCATCGTCGTCAGGCACGCCTCGGGGAAGCGCGCCTCGCTGTAGCGCGTCGTCATCCGCACGTCGCCGGGGCCCATGGTCTCCGAGAACGGGTGCGTCGAGACGTCCAGCCGCCCGCCCTCGAACGAGAACCCCAGCCGCGCCGCCACCAACTTGTTGAACGCGATCTGCTCCTCGAGCGGCACGCGCTCCCGCAGCAGCGCATCGTCCGGCGTCACGCCGCTGGCGCCGATCGCGCCGATGAGCGCCGTGAGCCGCTCGCGCAGCGGCGCGAAGATCGCCTCCACCTGGTGCGCCGTCATGCCCGGCTCGAAGTCCGCCATCAGCGCGTCGTAGGGCGTCACCGGCGAGCCGTCGGGCGACTCGGGCAGCCCGTAGCAAGCAGCCTTCTCGCGGTGGAGCTCGAACGTCTTCTCGAGCCACGGCGCGAACATCGCGAAATCCGACTTCGCCCGCGCCGCCTTCCACGCCTCCATCGCCTCCGACGACGTCCGCGCCAGCTCCGACACCAGCTTCCCCGGCAGCTTCGTCGACCGCTCGTAGAGCCGCTTGATCTCCGCCAGGTTCACGCGCTCCGCCGCATCGCCCGTCACCGCCTCGTCCGCCTCGCACGCCGCGATGAGCTCCCCGATCCGCGGGTCCGTCCGCTTCGCGTGCGTGATCCCCGACAGCGCCGAGAGCTGATCCGCCCGCAGCGGCGCGCCACGCGGCGCCATCATCGTCTCCTGATCCCACGAGAGCAGGCTCTCCACCGAGCCCAACACCGCCGCCTCACGCAGCAGACGCAGCAACTCGTCGTACGACTCGGAACGAACGCGGGACCCGGTTGCGGACGCTTGGGCGATGGTCATGACGATCGGTCTCCGTTCAAGTAGCAAACAGTCGCGGCCAGCCCCACGCGAGCCCCGCCGTACGAGCGACCCCCGACGCCGCCCGGCGACGGCGGGGAAAGCCCCGGGTGTCCGGGGGAAATTCCGGGGGGGGCATGCTAGCCGTCGTCGTGTGGTTCTGTCCTCGCGCTTCCCCGACCCCGCCCGACGCACTAGGATGCCCGCCCCATGAGCGCCCTGATGAACGCCCAAACCTTTGTCAGCCTGCACGTGCTGATCATCGTGCTGCACGTCATCCTGCTGACGGTGGCCTATCTCATCTACCTCGAGCGCAAGATCTCCGCGTACATCCAGGACCGCGTCGGCCCCAACCGCGTGGGCTTTGACTTCGGCGTCCTGCCCTTCAAGTTCGGGTTCTGGGGCCTCGGCCAGCCCCTCGCCGACGGCATCAAGTTCCTCCTCAAGGAGGACTACACGCCCAACGGCGCCGACAAGGCCCTCTTCACCCTCGCCCCCGTCCTGATGATCATCCCCGCCCTCATCGGCTGGGCCGTCATCCCCTGGGGCGGGCACATCGAGGTCGGCGACATCTACGTCGCCGGCTTCCACCTCGTCGCCGCCGGCCCCGCGCAGGTCATCGGCGCCAACGTCAACATCGGCGTCGTCTACATGCTCGCCGTCGCCTCGCTGGGCGTCTACGGCGTCACCCTCGGCGGCTGGGCCTCCAACAACAAATACTCCTTCCTCGGCGGCCTCCGCTGCACCGCGGGCATGATCTCCTACGAGATCCCCCTCGGCGCCACCATCCTCGCCGTGCTGCTCATCGCCGGCACCGTCCGCCCCGACCGCATCGTCGAGATGCAGGCCGATCAGGGCTGGTTCATCCTCTCCTTCCCGCTCGCGGCCGTCTTCTTCTACATCTGCAGCCTCGCCGAATCGAACCGCGCGCCCTTCGACAACGCCGAGGCCGAGCAGGAGCTCGTCGGCGGCTACCACACCGAATACTCCGCCATGCGCTTCGCGCTCTTCTTCCTCGCCGAATACGCCCACATGATCACCGCCAGCGCCCTGCTCGTGGCGCTCTTCTTCGGCGGATACCACGTCCCCTTCATCCCCTGGACGCACCCCGAGGCCGTGGGCATCGGCCCCATGATCGTGAAGTTCCTCGCCTTCTTCACCAAGGTGCTGCTCTCGATCTGCCTCATGATGGTCATCCGCTGGACCATCCCCCGCATCCGCTACGACCAGGTGCTCAAGCTCGCGTGGGGCGCGCTCATCCCCCTCGGCATCGCCCTCGTCGTCGCCACCGCCCTCATGGTCTACATGGGCTGGACGCAGATCTGGCAACTCCTGCTCATGAACATCGCCCTCGCCGGCGCCCTCCTCTTCTCCATCCCGCTCCTGCCCCACGAGCGCGTCAACCGGCGCATCCCCATCGCCGGGTCACGCTTCAGCCCCCTCGCCGGTGAGCGCGCCCACGCCGCGCCCACGCACCCCGCCGCCCTCCGCGAGTCCGGCGTCGCCGGCCCCGACGACGGCCTCGTCAGCGCCCACTGAACAACACGCCGCCGCGTTGACAACGCCACCCCCGCGCTGGTCATCTACCCCCGTGCGCTACCTGGCCATCGATCTCGGCGAAAAACGCACCGGCCTCGCCGTCGGCGACGACGAGACGGGCAACGCCTTCCCCGTCGACGTCATCGAGCGTCCCCTCGGCGGCGCCAGCGCCGGCGGCGCACTGCTCGAAGCCATCGCCGACGCCGCCAAGTCCCACAACGCCCACGCCGTCGTCGTCGGCCTCCCCCTCAACATGGACGGCACCGACAGCCCCGGCGCCAAACGCGCCCGCGCCTTCGCCCAGCGCATCAGCGCCCGCACACAACTCCCCGTCGCCTTCCAGGACGAACGCCTCACCAGCGCCGAGGCCGACTGGATCATGGCCCAGTCCGGCCTCACCCACAAAGCCAAAAAAGAACGCCGCGACGCCCTCGCCGCCGCCGCCATCCTCCGCGACTTCCTCAACAAG
>RECZ01000119.1 GCA_007693765.1 Phycisphaerales bacterium
ACCCCCCCCCCCCCCCCCCCCGGTAACCTCCCCCCCCCGCCCCCCCCCCGCATCCCCGCCCCCCGAATCCCCAGCCTTTCGCACCTCGCGACGGCCGCCCGTCAATCCCAACTCGATCACCACGTGCGGCGCCAGCGCCCGCGCCACGCCGTCGCGCGTCGTCGCCACCACGGCGCACACCCCCGTCGTCGCCTCCACGAACCGACGCAACGCCCGCGCCACGCCCAACGCGCACGCCTCGTCGAGCGATGCGCCGAACTCGTCCACCACCAACACCGCAACCGGAGCGGAACGCGCACCGACATCCGTTCCGGTGGCGCCGCAACGCTTCGTCGCCCGCGCGGCTCTGTCCGCCGCCACCGCCAGCGCCAGCCGCGCCCGCTGCCCCTCCGAAAGTTCCCGGGGCCGACGCACGAAGCACCGCGCCTCGGCCAGCCCGAACCGCGCCAGATGGCGCATCGCCGCCTCCACCGCGCCGGGCACGTGATCGACACCCGCGCGATCGCGCAAGCGCACCCGCGACGGATCGAACACCCCCACGCCCCGCGCACGCCATCCCGCCGCCGCCGCCCGCAGCAGCGTCGACTTCCCCGACCCGCTCGGCCCGCACACCAGCGCCACTCGGCCGCACTCCAGCGCCGTCAGCGCCGACGCGTCCGGCCGCGGCGGCGCCAGGGCGTCGTCATCGAGCAGCAAGCCCAACCGGCTCGCGGCCTCGCACGCCCGGCGCGTCGGCGCGCTCCACGTCCCCGTTCCCGTCCCCGTTCCCGTCGATGCCCGCACCGTCATCACGCCCCCTCCTGCTCGCTCAGCGCGTTCACGGCCTCCATGTGCCGTCGCACACAATGAAACGAAATCCCCAGCGACGCCGACGCCTCGCGCAGCGACATCCCCCGCAGCACGCACGCCTCCGCCACGCGCCGCCTCGTGGGCGTGAACGATGACCGCCGCCGCGCCACGTACGCGAAGCGCCCCGTCAGCAGCCGGGCCACGATCCGGCGCACCCGCCGACGCAGCGCTCTTGCCGGCTCGCCCCGCAGCCGCGCCACCTCGACCACGCTCAGCCCCTGCCCGTACACCGCGCGGATCAGCGACGCCTCCTCCGCGTCCAGGTGCTCGGCGCGGGCCAGCACCGTCTCGCTCAGGCGCCGGGTGCGCCGACGCCGCAGATCGACCCCGCTCTCGGCGCCGGGCGTCGCAACAGGGTCTTGCAAAAGGCTCCGCATGATGCTTCCTCCCCTCGGAAGGGCGGTTTTTCACTCCCTCGCGGCGGGCGTCGAGTTTGCTCGCCAGCGAACGTCTGCCGAACTTGTAGCCCACGCCTTGACTATCTGCAAGGTGTTTGTACGGTATACCCGCCAGACGGCGCACGGGAGCGGTCGATGCCCGAACTTGGAGAGATCATCCGAGCCAGACGCCAGACGCTGGGCCTCACCCTCGACGCCCTCGCCGCCCGCGCCAGTTGCGCCAAGAGCTACCTCTCGCAGATCGAGAACGGCCGACGCGGCAGCCCGCCCTCGTCGGACCTGCTCCGCCGCGTGGCCGGCGCGCTGGGCCTGCCCGAGGCGCGCCTGCACGCCGCGGCGTCGTGGCGCGCCATGCCCGAGCCCGTGAAGCGCGAAGTGCAGGCCATGCGCGACGAGAACCTCGCCGCCCGCCGCCTCGCCTCGATTCTGCAAAGCAGCGACATCGACGCGCTGCACCGCACCGGCGAACTGCACGACCTCGTCGCCCGCTTCGCGCCACCCGCCGCCGACAACCGCGCGCACGACGATGTAGAAGACGGTCTCGACCACCGCGCGCTGCGCCCGCATGGTTCCGGGGGTTCCGGGGGCTCCGGGGGCTCCGGGGGCCGGCGCGGGCGCGAGTTGGAGTTCGTCGGCCTGCCCGCGCGCGTGCCGCTCATCAACAAGGTGCGCGCCGGCTACCCCACCGAGTTCACCGACCTCGACTTCCCCGCCCGCATCGCCGACGAGTACGTGAGCGTGCCCGACCTCTCCGACCCCGACGCCTTCGGCGCGCGCGTCGTGGGCGACTCCATGGCGCCGCAGTACGCCGAGGGCGACGTCGTCGTCTTCAGCCCCGAGCGCACGCCGTGGCAAGGCTGCGACTGCTTCGTGCGCTTCGAGCGCGACGCCGAAACAACCTTCAAGCGCGTCTACTTCGAGCGCGACGACCACGATCAGGAAGTCATCCGTCTCGAACCGCTCAACCCCGCCTACCCCTCGCGCACCCTCCCCCGCGACGAGGTCGCCGGGCTCTACGCGGCCGTGTGGGTCATGCGCCCCCTCTCGGGCGTGCCCGGCCCCACCCCGCGCGGCGCCCGAGCGCCCGACGCCGGATCGGGCCGATCCGCGGGCGCCTGAGCGGCGTACAAACAACGGCGCCACTGAACCGACGCGACGGGCTCGCGGGGCGTCGGGGCCGCCGCTAGCATGCCCGCCCCCCGAGCGAACGCCGCGGGGGTATTCTGAACCCACAGGGGCTTGTCGGAGCCCCGGCCCGGTCGCGAACGACGGAGATCGTCTGATGATGGCCAAGATGTTCTACACGCTGGAGGAGGCCGCGGAGCGCCTCAAGACGTCCGTCGACGAGGTCCGCGAGATGGCCGCATCCGGCCAGTTGCAGGAGTTCCGCGACCGCGACAAGCTCATGTTCAAGGTCGATCAGGTGAACCTGCTCGCTGGCGACGACCCCGACGAAGACGACGACGCCCTCGACGACCTCGCCGACGGCTCCGGGCCCATACCCCTCGCCGACTCGGCCATGGGCAGCGGGCTCGACCTCTCGTCCTCCGACGCCGGCGCCAGCGGCTTCGACCTCTCCGACAGCGAGACCACCGAAAGCCCCAAGGAGCGCACCGGCGTGAGCGTCTTCGACGTCGACGACCTCGACGACGCCGACCCCTCCGCCGTCACACAGGTCACCGACAACGACTTCGACGACGCCACCCTTGAGGCCGTCGGCTCCGGCTCCGGCCTGCTCGACCTCACCCGCGAGAGCGACGACACCTCCCTCGGCGCCGTCGAACTCCTCGACGAGATCTACTCCTCCGACGAACAGCCCGGCGAGACCATCGGCGCCTCCGGCCTCTTCGAGGCCACGGGCGCCGAAAGCGACGTCGCCGACGGCCCCGGCGGCTTCGCCCCCGCGGGCGCGCCGGGCATGGTCTTGGCCGAGCCCTACGACGGCGCCGGCTCCGGACTCGTCGCGGGCGTCTGCGTCGGCGTGGTCGCGGCCGTCGGCCTCAGCCTCTCCATCGCGCTCATGAGCCTCATGGGCGCCGGCTCCGGCCCCTTCGTCACCGGCGTGGCCAGCAACCTCATGGTCGCGATCGGCGTTGTCGCGGGCATCGCCATCATCGGCGGCGGCGTCGGCTTCTTCCTCGGGAAGCGCTCCTGACCACACCGAGCCCCTCCGCATGACCGATTCGCAACGAACCGTGCTGGTGACCGGCGCGGCCGGATTCATCGGCTCGCACGCCTCCGAGGCCTTCCTGGCCCGCGGCGACCGCGTGATCGGCGTCGACAACTTCGACCCCTTCTACGACGCCTCCTTCAAACGCGCCAACCTCGAAGAAGTCCGACGCCACCCCCACGCCGATCGCTTCGAGTTCGTCGAGAGCGACATCCGCGACGGCGACGAGATGCTCGCCCTCTTCGAGCGCACCAAACCCACCACCGTGCTCCACCTCGCCGCCCGCGCCGGCGTGCGCCCCAGCATTAAGGAGCCCGCGCTCTACGCGCAGGTGAACGTGCACGCCACCGTGCACCTGCTCGAGGCCGCGCAGCGCACCGGCGTCCGCCGCTTCCTGCTCGCCTCCAGCAGCAGCGTCTACGGCAACAACCCCAAGACGCCCTTCAGCGAGACGGACGACGTCAGCGGGCCCATCAGCCCCTACGCCGCCACCAAGCGCGCGTGCGAACTCATCGCCCACACCTACCACCACCTCTACAAGACGCCCATCGCCTGCCTGCGCTTCTTCACCGTCTACGGCCCGCGCCAACGCCCCGACCTGGCCATCATGAAGTTCATGCGCCTCATGGCCGCGGGCGAAACCATCCCCATGTTCGGCGACGGCTCCATGGCCCGCGACTTCACCTACGTCGACGACATCGTCAAGGGCGTGCTCGCCGCCGACGACGCCATCGAGCAACACGGCCTGCGCATCTGGAACCTCGGCGGCAACCGCCCCGTCGCCCTGCGCGACATGATCGCCACCATCGGGCGCGTGCTCGGCGTCGAGCCCAACATCGACCGCCTGCCCGACCAGCCCGGCGAGGTGCGCATCACCTACGCCGACCTCACCCGCAGCGCCGCCGACCTCGGCTATGCCCCCTCCACCACCTTCGAAGAGGGCGTGCGCAAGCAGTGGGAATGGGCCAAAGCGCACCGGGGCTGAACCGCCCGCCGCGCACCAAAAAGACACGCCGCCCTCACCATCGCGGATGAGGGCGGCGTGCTTCCAAGAAACAGGGAAGAGATTCGATCGGTCGCGCCGGCCGCGCTCAGGCGCGACGACGACGCGCGCCGACCAGCAGCGCCATGGCCGCCAGCGACGCGGCGCCGGGCGTGGGGATCGCGGTGATCGCGAACTCCACCGTCGGGGCCTTGCCGAAGAACGGGAAGAACGCGCCGGGGTCCTCGAGGCCGGTGCCGAAGTTGGCCGAGAAGCTCGGCGTCGTCGACGTCAGCAGGAAGCGGATCGTGCCCTCATCGTTGATCGTGTCGAGCAGGTCCTGCTGGATCGCGCCCACGTCGAGCGCCAGGTTGATGTCGTAGATGCCCGGCTGCAGGTTCACGCTCGCCACCTGCGTGCGCGGGTCGAACTGATCGCCGAGGCCCGTCTCGTCACCGCCGGTCATGAACGTCGCCTGCTCGGCGAAGATGTCGAACGTGTTGGTCGTGTACCAGATCTGGAAGTCGCCGCCCATGAACACGCCGCCCGTGCCGGTGTTCTGGTTCACGGCGGGGAAGATGTTGACGTCGATCGAATCGACCGAAGCCGCGCCGGCGCTGGGGCGCAGCTGCGAGGCGTCGATGTCCCACACGCCGTAGATGCCCAGCGTGAAGCCGGGCTCGTACCCGTTGACCTGCCAGCGGTTCTGCGTGGTGACCATCGACCGCCCGCTGCCGCCGAAGAGGCTCTGGAAGACGGTCGAGATGCTGAAGTCCTCCACCCCCGTGACCGTGGTGGAGCCGGCCGAAGCGAAGGACGAAACCGCCAGCGCGCCAGCGCCGGCAAGAACGATGTGAATCTTCATGACGTGCTCTCCAAAACGCCCGGCGCGGCGCCGGGCTCACCAAACAATGATCGAACACGCCGAGCCACACCCCCGGAGGTGCGAACCCGGCGACGACGCCGCCGCACAGCGCACACGCGCAACGCAGCGGACACTCGGCGTCTCGATAAAACCGCCTGCGCCGATGCTCTGTTCCGTGAAAGCGCAAGATTTTCGGCCGAAACCCGAGCAGTCCACGAACAACCGCGCCCGCTCAATACCCCCAGAAGTCCCGCGGCTTGCCGTACCGCTCCAGGAACGCGTGTGAATCTTCGCGCAGCCGCTCGATCGCGTACGCCCGCGACGCATCGTCCCACGTCGGGCGCTGCGTCGGACGCTTGAGCACGCGCCGCAGCGACTCGCGCAGCCCCTTCGGCGCCGCGTCGCGCAGACGGTCGAAGACCGGGAGTTTGCGCAGCGGCGACAGCAGCGGCGTGTCCTCGCGGCTGCCCGCGGAGACGTTCTTCGCGTGCGCATCAAACGCCACATCCACGCCGGGGTCAACGCCCAGGAACCCGAAGCAACGGCGCATCACCGCGGCCCGGTCCCGCACGAAATCCTCGAAGAACACCACGCAGATGCGCTCGTCGGGCCACCAACGCCGGTAGACGTCGATCTGGCGCAGGTACATGGAGTTGTCCAGGTACTCGGGCGCCTCGCGCACCGCGACGCCGAAGGGGCGCGTCTCGCGCCCGCCGCGGGAGCGCATGTGCACCCAGTGCGAGGCCGTGCGCTCCAGCGGGTTGCGCACGATGTAGAGCAGTTTCGCCTCGGGCAGGTGCTCGGCGATCCGCTCCGCCGCGTTCGGATAGAGGAACCGCATCGTGTACGTGGTGCTGCCCTCGCCCACCGCCCGCTCGCCCCGGGCGCCGTCGAAGAGCGACTCGTACCACGCCATGCCCTTCGCCCACACCTCGTCGTGCGAGAAGAAGTAGGGCTCCTTGGGGTCGGTCACGAAGACGTCCGGGTGGCGGGCGAGCAGGTCGCACAGCGTGCTCGTCGCGCTCTTCTGCGCGCCGATGGCGAGGAAGTTGGGCTTCACGACGACCCCCCATCCGCACGACGCGGCGCATCGGCCAGCGCCACCAGCCGGTCGATCAGCGCCGGGTACGTCGCGTCCGGGTTGTGGTTTTTGGCGATGTGCTCACGCCCGGCGCGCCCCATCCGCTCGCGCAGCGCCGCGTCGCCCAGCAGCCGCTCCAGCGCCGCCGCGAACGCCGCCTCCGAGCCCGGCCCCGGGTCGCACAGCACACCCGTCTCGCCGTCCACCACCACCTCGCCCATCGCGCCCACGTTGGCCGCGACCACAGGCAGACCGATGCTCGCGGCCTCCAGCGCCGCCCACGGCAGCATGTCCTCGCGCGACGGCAGCAGGAAGACATCCATCGATGGCAGCAGCGTGTTCATCAGTTCGTCGCGGTCCACGAAGCCGTGCCACACCACGTTCTTCGCCGAGCGGTCCACGCTGGGCTTCTGCGAGAAGACGTGCAACTCCGCACGGTCCGCGAAGCGCTGCTGATGGATGCGCACCGCGAGGTCGCCGCCCTTGCGCTTCCACTGATTGCCCACGAAAACGATCCGCGGCAGCCCACCGTGCTCGCGCCCGCGTTCGTCCCAGCGGTGCGCCTCGGGCGTCTCGATGCTGTTCCGCGCCACGTGGATGCGCTCCTCGGGCAGGCAGAAGTCCTTCCGCAGCGACCGCGGCGCCCAGCCGTTGCGGCAGACGATCAGGTCCGCCGCGCCGAACATGCGGCGCTCCGCCCGGATGAAGGGCGCGCGGGCGATCGGCGAGAAACCGAACTCGTCCACGTCCTGCCGCGCCGTGCCGTCGATGTTCACCGCGAAGCGTGCGGCGCAGCGCGGCCTGGCCCGCAGCATGGCGTAGGCGTTGCCCTGCGTCATCAGGTGCACGGCGTCGAAACGGTCCAGCGGCAGCGGGCCGCGGAACCAACGCCCCATCACCGCGCCCCACATGTGCAGGTAGCGCAGGCTGTGGAAGTCCCACCCGCGGGTGGCGACTGGGGCGGACTTGCCCAGCACCTTCATCCACCCCGGGGCCGCGAGGTCGATGTGCACCGCGTCGACGTCCGCCCGGTGCTCGCAGTGCTTCTTGAGCATCCGCGCCACACTCTTGAACCCCAGGATGTTGCCGTGCACGAACAGCACCCGCGCCGGCCCCTCGCGCCGCGCGGGGGGCAGCGCCTCGGGGGTCACACGCTGCAGGTTGGTGGAGATCAGGCGGTTCATGTCGGGGGCGTTCGCGGGCCGAGTTATAGTCGAGCGTGGCGCGAGCGACCAACAACGCGAACCGGAGATCGTCCCGGCGCCAACGACCCTCGCCGATCAGGCTCGCGCTGGGGTGGATGCTCTCGCTCGCGCTCCTCGCGCCGGCCGGGGCGTGGATCATCGGCGATCGCGCCTGGGCGCTGGACATCGTCGCCAACTTCGCCCTCCAGATCGCCCTCGCGGCGCTGATGTTCGGACTCTGGCGCCTCGCGCGCCGGCGCTGGGGGCAGGCGGCGGTCGCGCTCGCCGCGGCCGCGCTGGCCTTCACGCCCCACCCGCAGGGGCGCGCCGACCGGGCCGCGCCGGGCGAGGGGCCGGAGATCGAACTGCTCGTCTGGAACTCCCACGTCGACAACGTGCGCGCGGCGGACGCCTTCCGCCTCATCCTCGACAGCGGCGCCGATGTCGTCGTCCTCTACGAATCCTCCGACGAGCTCCTCGACCTCATGCGCAACTCCGACGCCCTGCGCACCCGGTACCCCGAATCGCGGATCCCCACCCGCGCCGGCGCCGGCTTCCGCGTGCTGCTCAGCGCGTGGCCCTCCCGGCGCGTGCCCCGCCCGCGCGAAGAAGCCGAGAGCGGCGACCCCTCGCACGGGCGCACGTGGCGCATCGAGCACCCCGAAGGCGCCGAGTTCCTAGTGAGCATGATCCACCCCGCCTCGCCGCGCAACCCCGCGCGCTGGCGCGAGGGCAACGACGACGTCCGCCGCCTCATCGACGCCGCCACGGGGCGACTCGACCTCGACCTGCCCACGATCTACGCCGGCGACCTGAACACCACGCCCACCGGCCACCGCAGCCGCCGCATGACCCGCGACGCCGGCCTCCGCCGCGCCATGCCGTGGACGACCCCCGCCGGCACCTGGCCCACGCGCTCGTTCTGGCCCGCACAGGTGGCGATCGACGACGCGATGCTCACGCCCGACGTCAGGGTTGTGCGCTGGGAGGCGCTTGCGGCGCACGGCTCGGATCATCACCCGGTGCGGATGACGCTGTCGCTGCCGCCTCATCGCTGAGGGCGCCAGCGCCGGCGCGGCGCTTCCCGCCCCCGCGCTTCGGCGCCGCCTTGGGCGCGAAGCGTCCCAGCCCGATGCGCCGCAGCACCGGCGCGGCCAAACCCAGCACGCGGGCCCGCTCGTGGGCGTTGAACACGAAGAGGAAGGCCAGCCCCGCCCACAGCACGCCCAGCACGCCCATGCACGCGCCGACCTTGAGCAACTCGAAGCTCAGCGTGGGCGCACCCGCCGGCGGCCTCCACGGCCCGAGGTTGAGGCTCATCCACAGCCCGATCCCCACCACGGGCGCCACCGCCGCGAGCGGGCGCAGGTACGTCACCTTGTACTGGTCGAGCAGGGAGATGCCGGTGAGCCGTCTGATCAGATACGGGAAATACACACCGAACACCAGTATCTGGACCACCGCGGTCGACCAGGCGAGCGCCATCGGCCCCGCACCCAGACCGATCAACAGCACCAGCGCCAGCGCGATCTTAAGGATCGCGCCGGCGAAAAGCGCCGGGGCGAAGGACTTCTCATGACCCATTCCGTAGAGCACGTTTGTGGCGGCGACGTTCATCTCCGCGAGCACCACCCCGGGGATGAGGATCCCGATGAAGACCCACGCGAACACGATCGCGCTCTCGACCGTCAGGCCCACCTGGGCGAGCTCGTGCTCGCTTTCCACGAGACGGTTCCCCAGCCACGCCTCCATCAACGGCCCCGCGAACACCCCGATGAGCGCACCGAAGAGCAGCGTGACGGCGAGCGTGAACTTCATCGTCGCCAGGAGCAGCATGCGCGTGCTCGCGGCCTGCCCGCGCGAGTGCAGATCGGTCGAGACGGACTCGACTCCGAACGAGACGTTGCCGCCGAACATCCGCGTGTACGCCCGCAACTGGTTGATGATGGCGTAGATGCCGTTGTAGAGCGGACCGAAAAAGAGGTTCAGCAGCACCTGGTCGCTGAGGTAATAACCGAGCCTCGACACAGAGTTGCCCATCGCCCACCCGCCGGTGGCCGCGAGTTTCTTCATCACCCGCCGGTCGATCATCGACGGCGTGAACCTCGCATCGGGCACGGCTCGCGAGATCACGAACGCCTTGCGGATATTGAACAGGCTCCGCATCACGACGCGCGAAACAATAAACGCGACGAAAGGATCGAAGCGCAGGATGTAAAAAGCGATCAACGCGCTGATCAGGTCGAGACATCGCTCGATGGTGCGGTTCGCGTTCTCCTGCATGTGGCGGTGCGTGGCGAGATAGAGGTTCTTGAACGGCGCGAGCAGGAACATCTCCACCGCGAGCACCACCTCGCAGATCAACGCCAGTCGCACGTACGACGTGTGCTGGGGGGAGAAGTTGAACGCCGCGGGCACGACGACCACCAACACCGTGCCGACGATGCCCGCGATCGCCGCGGCGATCGCGGCGATGCACCACCCGTTCGTGAACACCTCGCGCGTCCGCCGGGCGTCCGACGCCGAAATCGCCGCGGTGAGCTCACGCGTCAGCGTCTTCCCAACCGCCGCGCGCATCGGCGCGTTCATGAGCATCGTGATCGCGACGAACATGAACACGCCGTACAACGCCAACCCGAGCTCGCTGATGAGCAGCGGCGTGAGGTAGAGCGTGACCAGCAGCGTGAGGACGATGCGCAGCCAGCCCGAACCGGCGATCAGCATCATCTTCGTGGACGTGCGCCGGTTACGATGTATGTCGGACATGTGCCGGGGTCTCGCCTGTGCGTGCTCTGTCGCCGCCAGCGGCGCGTTGGTGATCGTTGCTCAGCTACTCGCCGGCGATGGGACGCCGCCGCTCGCGTCGGCGATCTCGTTCGCGTCTCCAGCCCCGTAGTCGGAATACTCCGACACCGGAACCTCGTAGCCCAACGGCTCCTCCTCTCGAGCCCAGCCCAGCATGGCAAGAAACTTGCCAAGCAGAACCATCGCGGCGTACGCCCCCACCACTCCAACGACGTAGTTCATCGCGAACGCGCTCGTCTCGCCACGCGTGATTCCCACGATCTGCCCCAGCGCAGACCCCACCGGGAGCACCACGAAAGGACTCATCGGGTGGAGGCGAACAATCTGGTCGAAGAACCGCAGGAAGAACCCCCCGATGATCCCGTACACAATGAGGGCGTACCAGCCTCCCTCCGCCGCGGCGTGCCCGATGATCCCCGGACCGATCTTCAGCACATCCCAACTCACGCCCTTGATCCGCGCCTGTGTGGCGATCTGCGTGCTCAGCGGCATCGGCTTGTCACGCCAGATCATCCGCGGCACCGGCAATGAGAAGAAGTACCGGATCGTCATCAAGTGCCGATACTCGTACCGCTCCGGATAGTTCTCGATCAGCCACATGCTCCCTGGAGCCGTGTTTTGTCCGGCCATCAGGTCGGTGACGCCGCTGCGGATATCCGAGTCTGCCCGAAGCATCGTCGCGTATTGCTGCAGATCCAGACGCTGCTGTGACGCCCGGATGCTCGTGAACGCGGCGAGCAGTATCAACGGCGGGATGCTCATCACGGCTAGCCGCACGAACATCGCCCGCAAGGGCAAATGACGCCAGTGAGAGTAGTACATCCCCCAGAGGAAACACGCGCCCAACGCGACCAGATTCCTCCGCCCGAACGCCCCGTCCATCACCGAAGCCAGGTTCACCACAACGATCACGCTCGCGAACGACGCGTACCCCACATTGAGCAATCGAGGAGCCCAAGCCCAAGCCGCCAACCCACACGCGATCGCCGCAAACGCCGCCGCGACCTTGCTCGCCGTCGGACTCACAACAGGGATCGGCACGGCGACGCTGAACAGCTTCAGGAACACGCCACAGGCCGTGAAGGCCACAGCGAGAATCAGGATCGTCGGTAGGTTCGGCACCGTCGACACCGCCGGAACGACCCGAGCCAACGCCTTCGCGCCGAATCCGAGTTCATACGCGATGAAGAGAACGATGAGGAACACCGTCGCCATCGCCGCGTACTGGATCCCCGCGGACTCCCAGTCCTGCAATCGGTACCGGTTGTTCCATTCGAGCCAGAGCGGCATCACCCCGCTGAACAACTGGAAGATCATGAACCCCAGAAGCGCGAAGTTCCGAAGACACAGCAGTTCGTGCTGCCGACGCCAGCTCTGATAGAGCATGATCAGGGGCAGCACGAGCCCCAGCAGAACGAGATAGACGGCGATCATCTTTGTCATGGGACAAGCTTCATTCTTCGGCAGAACGGGCCTCTTGGCGCTCCGTTTCTTCGGTCTCTTCGTCCTCCGCCGTCATCCCGGCCTCCGCGTCCGATCCGGCCCACCGGGCCCGGGACGCATGAGCGTCCCACACGGGCACGTCGAGGCCCATAATTACTCGAAGACGCTCACAATCCGCCCCGAGTTCGCGCAGAATCAGCTCAACCGTCTCGCCGCTGGGCGCCGGTGGACGCTCCGGTGCCCTCGGGAGGGCGTTTGAGATCACCCACTGACGCACCCCCGCAGGGATCGCCCCACGGATAACTTTTTTGTACGTGGAACTCCTGAGAAACCCGGAGAGCCTCCTAGGCACCGGCTTCCCCTCCCCCTTGTTGTGCGCCCGGCCCTCGTCGATCAGATCCGGCCGGGGCTCCACGCCCAGAAACTCGTGCAGTTCCGCCGCGTAGCGCCGGCGCTCCTTGATGTACGACTCGAACCGCACCACCCGCACCCGCTCCGGGCCGTACGCCTCGATCCACGGCTCCACCTGCATCGCGTAGCGCGAGTAGTCCAGGAACCTCGGGTCCGTGCGCACGAGGGCGTTGATGTCCGGACCCACGCGCCCGTTCGAGTACACGTGGTAGTGGTGGCTGACGATCCGCGCCACCGGCTCACGCACGATGTAGATCAGGCGCATGTCGTCCTTGAGCACCTTCCGCGCCCGCTCCACCACGCCCGGGCGCGAGGGCAGTTTCGTGTACCCGGTCGACGCCTCGCCGCACACCTGATCGTCCCGCGCCGGCGCGAAGAGCGCCGCGTACTCCGCGCGCCCCGCCTCCGTCAGCACCCGGTCGTCGCAGAGATTGTGCGGCTCCTTGTTCTCGGGCATGAACACCCGCGGGTGCGCGCACAGGTCCTTGAAGAGCGTGGTCGAGCCGCACTTCATGGCGCCGATGATGAGGAAGTCGGGGAGTCTCACGCGTGGTCTCGCATCCTCACGCCGGGCCGCACGTCCGCACCCACGCGTTGTCCTTCGCGTACCCCGCCTGGATGAGCGCGCCGCCGCAGTGCCGGTCGAAGATCTCCGCGGCCTCGCGGGTGAAGTGGTTCGTCCAGTCGCCGGCCTTGCCCTTGCGGTGGAACTTGGCCTTGTCCTCCTGCCCCGCGCTGCGCCCCGTCTGGCGCGAGAAATCGAACTTGTCGATCGCCCACCGTGCCCGCTCCGCGTCCGCCTCCTCGCCCGTGAGCGTGCGCACGCACGCCGAGAGCGCGCCCACGCCGTCGGCCAGCAGGTCCTCGTAGCGCAGCAGCGCCACGCCCTCGCGCCCGCCTTCGAGGTACGAACGCACGTGGTCGCCCCAGTGCGCCGGCGAGGCGAAGGGGCGCCGCATCTGCGCCTCGACGAAAGGCGCAAAGTTCCTGCGGACGTCGTCCTTGTTCACCATGCCGGGGAAGGCCCGCTTCTGCCACTTCTTGAGGGGCGGGTTGTCGCCCGCGGGGATCCGCCGCGCCAGGTGGAAGTACAGCGAGGCCATCACGTCGCGACCGTCGCGCATCGAGTAGACGCACTTGCGGTACGACTTCCACACCGTCTCGTGCCCGTGCACCACCGCCGGGCACCCGACGGGCAGGATCGACGCCTTGGGGAAGGGCAACTGCAGGTAGTCCGCGATCACCTGGCACATCCACGTCGTGCCGCTCTTGGGGAACCCCACCACGAAGACCAGCGGCACGGCGTCGGGGAGCCGCGTGCCGAGAAACCACGTCACGTGGTGCGAGGAGGCCCGCAGAAAAACCGACTTGCGCAGCCGCCTCCCCGTCACGACACCACCCCTTTGGCGTCCGCGTACATCCGCTCGTACTCGCGCAGGATGCGCCCCGCGTCCAGATGATCGAGCACCCACGCCCGCGCCTTCTCGCCCATCGTGCGCCGGCGCTCGTCGTCGCGCAGCAGCGAGGCCACCGCGTCGGCGATCGCCCGCGCCGTGGGCTCCACGATCAACGCCCCCCCGCTCTCGACCAGTTCGGGCCAGATGTCCACGCCGC
The DNA here is from genome assembly GCA_007693765.1 of Phycisphaerales bacterium. GTDB lineage: Bacteria > Planctomycetota > Phycisphaerae > Phycisphaerales > UBA1924 > RECZ01. Next base: position 13,803 of record RECZ01000119.1, read on the forward strand.
GCGTCGTCACCACCGGCGTGCGGCAGGCCATCGCCTCGGGCGCGACGAACCCGAAGTTCTCCTGGCTCGTGGGCAGTACGAAGACGTCGGCGCACTCGAAGAGCGACACCTTCTCCTCCCCCACCACCAGCCCCAGGAACGCCGTGCAGCCCGTCAGCCCCGCCTGCTCCACCCGCGTGCGCAACGACGTATCGTACGTCGGCTCGCCTGTGCCCGCGATCAGCAGCACACAGTCCGTGCCCTCCTTCCGCAGCAGCGCCACGGCGTCGATCAGGTGCTCGGCGCCCTTCTTCTCGTGCAGGCGGCTCAGGAAGAGCGCCTTGGGGCGCTCGTCGCGCGCCAGCGGGAACGCCCGCTGCGCCGGGCCCGGGCCGGGCAGGTCGCGGAAGAGCGAGAGGTCGAAGATCAGCGGCACGACGCGCCCGCGACCCTTCGGGTACCACTTTTTGGATTGATCCATCTCCGCCTGCGCCGTGCAGTGCACGTACGCCGCGCGTTCGAGCAACCTCCGCCCGACCAGCGCCAGGTACGCCCGCTTCTTGGGCCCGCGCTGCGACATCGACCAGTCGTCGAGCATGCCGTGGATGGTCAGCACGTAGGGCACGCCCTCCGCCCGCGCCAGCCGCGCAAACTGCAGGTTGCTCGCCTCCCACGGCGTGTGCAGGTGCAGCACGTCCGCGCCCGCGATCGCCTCGCGGGCGGGCGCGAGCTGCGCCGGGGCGTACAGCCCCATCGGGCGCGACGGCGCATCGAGCCGCACGATCCGCACCGCCCCCTGCGCGCCGGGCGGCGCGCTCTTCCACTCCGGGGGCGCATCGGTGTCGTCGTGCACGATCAGCACGACCTCGTGCCCCGCCTGCGCGAACGATGCGCACAGATCGAGCACAGCGCGCACGACGCCGCCCTCCTCGAGCCGGATGCGTGTCAGCGTGTGGACGACCTTCATGCGGCGTGCGTCATCCCGGCGGCGCCCCGCCGGGCGCCGCCTCCGGTGCGAATGTGATCGCTGCTCAGCCCTTCGTGGCCCACTTGATCAGCACGTCGGCCACCTCGGGGCGCGAGAACTCCATCGGCGGACGCTCGCCCGCCGCCAGCATGTCCCGCACCTTCGTGCCCGAAAGGAAGATCTGGTCGCCCTCGATCTTCGGGAACGTCTTGGCGCTCACCATGCCCTGTGCCTTCTTCGAGTACGCGGCGTGCTCGAACTTCAGCGGCTCGATGGCGAGGTTCGCCTTGTCGAGGTCATCGAAGATCAGCTGCGCGTCGTACGTGCCGTAGTACGTGCCCACGCCCGCGTGGTCGCGACCGACGATGAAGTGCGTGCAGCCGTAGTTCTTGCGGATCAGCGCGTGCAGCACCGCCTCGCGGGGGCCGGCGTAGCGCATCGCCGCGGGCATGACCGTCAGCGCCGTGCGCTCGGCCACGAAGTAGTTGTCGATCAGCACCTTGTAGCAGTCCATCCGTACGTCCGCGGGGATGTCGCCGGGCTTGGTCTCGCCCACCAGCGGGTGGATGAGCAGCCCGTCGCAGATCTCCTGGCAGCACTTGCACAGGTACTCGTGCGCACGGTGGATGGGGTTGCGCGTCTGGAACGCGGCGACCGTCTTCCAGCCGCGCTCCTTGAACATGGCGCGCGTCTCGGCGGGCGTCTTGCGGTGGTCGAGGAAGGCCTCGGGGCCCTTCGGGTCCACGCACACCTCGATCACGTCGACGGGGCCGGCGAGGCACGTGTCGCCCTCCTCCATGACCTGCTTCACGCCGGGGTGCGCCTCGTCCTCGGTGCGGAAAACGTTGGGGATCTCGAGCTTCTTGTCGTGCGCGAAGACCTCCTTGACCGTCATCACCGCCTGCAGCACGCCGTTGGGCGCGTGCAGGGCGACGCGGTCGCCGACCTTGGGGGCGTCGGCCTTGTTCACGCTCAGCAGGATCGGGATCGGCCAGATGTCGCCGGAGGCGAGCTTCATGCTCTTGCACACCGACTCGAAGTCGGCCTTGCCCATGAACCCGTCGAGCGGGCTGAACGCGCCCACGCCGAGCATCTCGAGGTCGCACGACTGCTTCGCGCTCAGGGTGATCTTGGAGAGGCCCGAGGCCTCCTTCTTGAGCGCATCCAGCTGCGAGCCGGTCGCGACGCGATTGACGAGTTTGCCGCCGTGAGGCGTGATAAGGCCGTCCATAATCCGTGATGCTCCTGTCGAATGTCTGTTTGGGCGACGACCGGGCCTCCTCCGAGCCCGTTCATCCGCCCTTCGTGGTCTGGCGCCGTTGATGGAGGGTCCAGAGCCTAGGGCTTCTCACGCGGATACGCCACCGACGCAAGCCCAGTTCGCTGCGCCGGCCCCGGAATCACACATCCCCGCCGCGCCCGGAATACACGTCGTACCGCACCGCCCGACCCTTATGGGACCCAACCACACCCTCCGCCAGCGCCGGCGCGTGCCCCGGGCGCTTCACCACCACGCGACGCGTCGCCGCGCCGATCGCCGCCGCCAGCAATTCCTGCGCATCCGCGTCCTCGCCCACCAGCAGCCGCAGCAGGCGCATCTCCTTCTTCACCAGCGCCGACTTCCGCCGCGCCGGGTGCATCGGGTCGAGGTACACCGCCTCGGGCCGCGCGGCCGCGCCCAACCCCCCCAGCCACTCGCGCGCATCGGCGCGCACCAGCGTCATCCGCGCGCACGCCGCGGCCAGCGCCGGGTCGCTCGCGCCCCGCTCCAGCGCATCGCGCTGCATCTCGTGCAGCACGCCCGACCGCTCCACGCACACCACCTCGCACCCCATCGAGGCCAGCAGGAACGCGTCGTGTAGCAGCCCCGCCGTGGCGTCCACCACACGCCGCACCCCCTGACGCAGCCCCACAGCGCGCGACAGCGGCTGGTCGCGCCGGGCGCCCCCCGCGCTGCGCGTGTCCACCGCGCCCAGATCGATCCACACCGGCCCCGGCGCCCCCTCCCCGGTCTGCACCAGCTCCAGCCGCTCCGGCGTCACCCGCAGCAGCACCGGCGCATCGTCGCCCAGCGGCAGCCCCAGACGCGAACCGATCTCCTCTGCACAGGGCCGCAACCGTGGATCATCCGACCAAACCGCGATGGACGAAACAGCCGTGGGCACCGACGTAAGATATCGCCCGGCGTCTCAACCCAGCACACCCGTGTGTTGGGCCCGATAGAGTTGAGCCAAAGGCGCCGCTTCAAGAACGCTCCCGAACACCCCGCGCACGCGCCGCGCTGCCCCCCAGATAACCGATCGGAACCCCATGTCCGCCGACTGCCGCCTGACAACCGTCACCCCCATCGATTACGGCCGCTCGCGGCTCGGCCCGCTCGAACCGCTGCTCACGAGCCGCTTCAAGGGCGCCAAGGTCTACCTCGAGCCCGACCGAGGGAACAACGGCGACATTCTGATCATGTGCGGCACACGCCACATGTTCTCCGTCCTCGGCTTCCAGCAGGTCGACAGCCCCGAACAGGCCGACGTGTTGTTCCTGAAAGGGGGCGGGGCCATGACTGAACAGTGGCGAATCGGTTTCCAAACGATCAAGTCTTACTCTGCGCAGTTTCCCGACAAACCGCTCGTAGTTCTCCCGTCGAGCTACAGGTTCAAGGAAACCAACTTCCCTGCGCTCTTCGAAGGTCGGCGCGCACCCGCATTTCTCTTCACACGCGAGATGTACTCGTACGAACTCCTCGAGCCGCTCACTTTCCCGACGGAGGTCGAGATCGGGTACGACCACGATCAGGCGTTCCAGCTCGAGGGTTCCGACTACATCCGTGACCTGAAAAAGCTGGACGGAGGCAGGTACATCCTGATCGTCGAACGTCACGATGGCGGCGAGAAAGCGAAGCCGGAACGTCGCAACAACTCGCTCCCCTACCGTGTCGGGCGCGCCATCGTGCCGATCGGCGCACGAAACGCGATGCGTCGGCGCCGGCATTATCCGAAGGATCTGCCCGCTGCGCCTAACACCGCCTTCGCGCAGGAATCGATGCGCGTCCTCCGGAAGATCGCGCCGGGCTGCGATGCACTCCCCGTCCGCGCACAGGACATCAGCGTTCCGGGGTATGTCGCGTTCGAAAATTTCGGCAAACTCATCGCTGGCGCCGGCCCAGTCGCGTCGCAACGCTTGCACGTCTCATGCCTCGCGTTCACGCTCGGCAAACCGATCGTGATGGACCCCGGCTTCTACTACAAGATCCGGGGAGTCTACGAGCTCTCGATGCGCACCCGCGACGACGTCGTGCTACACGATTTCGCAAAGGCCGAGGCGCCACCCGTCAACGCGTAACCGGGCGCCCCCCCCTCACCACGCATACCCCAACTTCTTCAACGTCGGCTCGATGATCGGCCGGATGTCCTCGAGCGTCTTCGCGTCCATCTGCTCGCGCCACTTGCTCTGGCGCGTCGGGTCCACACGCTCTTCGACGTACTTCACCGGCTCCTCGCTCTCGCGCAGGCCGGCGAAGGCCATGAGGCGGCGCGTGTGCTCGGGCGCGTTCTTCACGAAGTCCTCGTAGCTGAGCTCGATCCACTGCTCCGGCGGCACCGTCTCGCGGAAGGCGAGCACCGGCTCGATGGTGTGCACCCACTGCTTGGCCATCATCACGTGCCTGGGGTCGCGCTTGGCCCACCCGCTCCACCCCGGCGGGCGCGGCCCCCAGAAGCTCATCTTCTTCCCCTGCAGTTTGCGCACGATCGTGCGCCACGCGCGGGGGATGTACGAGGGCCACTCCCAGATCGGCGTGCCCTTGAGCCGCTTGGCCATCCAGTGCGCATCCGGGCCCTTCTTGAGCACCTCGTTCGTGGAGCGCACCACGCCGCGCCCGTCGCGGTAGATGTGCACGAACTTCGCGTCGGGGAAGACCTCGAGGATGAACGGAAGCCGCAGGCAGTTGCTGGGCGTCTTCTCGGCGAAGCGCGACTTGCCCTGCGAGAGCGTGTACTCGGCGAACACCTTGTGGATGTGCCGCTTGACCCGCGCCGTGGCGTCCTTCGCCGTCAGCACGTCGTCGGGCTTGAAGTTGTGCGTCCACGTCCACACGTGGCGCGGCTCCTCCCAGTACGCCACGTCGGGGTGGGCGCGGAAGACCTTCCCGAGGAACGTCGTCCCCGAGCGGTGGGTGCCGACGACGATGATGGGCGCGCGCAGCGTTTCTTCGCTCATGGGTGGCTCACACCCGGGAAGGGCGCATCGGGGTTGGACAGCACGCGGTCCTTGATCGCTCGCGCCGGGTTGCCGGCGTACACCTTCCACGGCTCCAGGTCCTTGTACACGCTCGTCCGCGCCCCCACCACGGCGCCGTCGCCGATCGTCACCCCGGGGCCGACGAAGGCGTCCGCCGCGATCCACACCTCGTTGCCGACCACGATGGGCAGCTTCACCAGGCGCATATCCGGGCGGGTGTAGTCGTGCGTGCCGGCGCACAGGTGCGCGAACTGCGAGATGGAGCAGTGGTCGCCGATCGTCACCGGCCCCAGGCAGTACAGGATCGCGTGGTCGCCGACCATCGTGTCGGCGCCCACCGTCAGGCGCCACGGCTGCTCGATCTTCACGCTGGGGCGCAGCCGCGCCGTGGGGGCGATCGTCGCGCCGAATCGGCGCAGCCACCAGTTGCGCAGGCCGTACCAGTCGTGGAACGTGAACGAGAACAGCGGCTGGCCGACGAGCATCCACAGCGCCCGGCGCACCTTCTCGCCCAGCGAGTACGGGCTCTTCGCCCGCGCCTCGGTCGTGTTGGCGTCGTGGTGCGGGCCCTCGCCGTCGGTCTGTCTGGGCGCCGGGGCGTTCACGCCAGCTCCCTCGGCTTGATCCGCTTGGCCGGGTTGCCCGCGTACACCGTGCCCGGCTCGAGCGACTTGTACGCGCTCGACCGCGCCCCGAGCACGCTCAGCTTACCGACCTTCACGTTCGGGCCCACGAACGTGTCGGCGCACACCCACGCGTCCTCGCCGATCTCGATGGGCTCGCGCAGCAGCGGGAACCGCCGGTCGGTGTAGTCGTGCGTGCCCGCGCACAGGTGCGCGTACTGGCTGACGATCGTGCGGGCGCCGATCGTGATGTGCCCGAGCGAGTACAGGATCGCGTAGTCGCCGATCGTCACGTCGTCGGCGATGTGCAGGTGCCACGGGATCTCGATGTGGACGCTGGGCCGGATGCGCACGTTCCGCCCCACCTGCGCCCCGAAGAGCCGCAGCAGCGACGCCCGGAACCCGTACCAGTTGTGGAACGAGAACCGGAAGAGCGGGCGCCCGACCAGCATCCACATCGCTCTGGCGACCTTCTCCTTCGTCGTCCACGGGCTCGACTCCGGCGCCATCTGCCCGAGCTGCTCGCCCACCCGCGACTCCGACTCCTCGAACCGCGTGCTCGGCGCCGCGCGGCCGGGCTTGAGCGCGCCCTCCGTCACCGCGAGGCCCTTGGCGGCCTCCGCGCCGAGCAGCTTGGGATCGCGCATGGCGCCCATCTGGCGCAGCTCCTGCATCTTCATCGAGATGAAGAAGTCGTACGTCGCCAGCAGCAGGCAGAACCGCAGCCCCGTGAGCCCGTCGAGGAAGCCCAGCCGCAGGAAATACATGTAGATGAACCGCCACAGCCCCGCGAAGGGCAGGCGCGGCTGCACGTGGTGCTTGAGCCAGCGCCGGATCGCGATGCCGCGCTCCAGCTTCTGGGCCCGCGACGTCCGCGCCCGGTGCCGCTCGCGCACGATCTCCCGCGCCTCGAGGGTCGAGTAGCGGTTGTGCTTGGCGATGAAGTGCTCGAGGCCGCGCCGGTCCTCGTGCGTCATGATGTGCTTCACGCGCCCGCTCGGGCCGTCCACCACCATGTGCTCGTGCACGTCGCGGTCCTCGTAGCGCGCCCGCCCGCGCTTGAAGAAGCGCAGGTTGTACGAGGGGTAGTAGCCGCAGTGCCGGATCGGGTTGCCCATGAAGTACGTCAGGCGGTTCACGTAGAACCCCGCCTCGCGCACCTGCCCCACCGGGCGCGACGCGATCTCCAGCAACTCGTCGCGCAGGTCGGGCGTGATCGTCTCGTCGGCGTCCAGAATGAAGACCCAGTCCGCCTCCCACTCGATCGTGTCCAGCGCGAAGTTCTTCTGCTTCGCGTACCCCAGCCACGGCTGGATCAGCACGTGCGCGCCCGTCTTTTCGGCGATCTCCCGCGTGCGATCCGTCGACTCCGAGTCGATCACCCACACCTTGTCCGCCCACGGCACGGTGCTGTGCAGCGCGTGCACGAGGTTGATCTCCTCGTTGAACGTGGGGATCAGAACCTCGATGTTCGCGCGCCGGCGCCCGTCGCCGCCCGGGGTGGCCACGCCCTGATTCGTCGTCGCTCCGCTCACAGCGCCGCCTCCGTCGCCGGTTCCGGCGCTTCTTCCCGCAACGACGCCAGCACGCCGTCGAACCGCGGCAGCGTGCGCTCGTCGCAGTACGCCTCGTCGAAGGCCCGCCGCGCCTCGGCCCGCAGGGCCTCGAACCGCGCTGGGTCCGCCATGGCCTCGCGCACGAACCGCGTCACCCCCGCCGCGTCGCCCTCGCGCACGCTCACGCCGCACCCGTACCAGCGGATCGCGTCGTCCACGTTGCTCTTCTCGGGCCCGATGTAGATCACCGGCAGGCGCATCGCCAGGTTCGAGTGCAGCTTGCTCGGGCTCATCACGCCCAGCGCCTCATCGCGCAGCGTGATCAGCGCGCACGAAGCGCCCGCCATCACCGAGGGCGTCTCCTGCTTGGGCACGTACCCGCGCATGACCACGTTCTGCAGATCGCGCTCCTGCGCCAACCGCTCGATCTCGCCCCACCTCGAGCCGCCGCCGACGAACAGGAACACCACGTCCTCCCCCCGCAACTCCGCCGCGGCGTCCAGCGCCGTCTCGAACATGTGCCCGTAGCCCGTGTTGCCCAGATACAGCACCACGAACTTGCCCTCAAGCCCCAGCGCCGAGGCCTCGCCCCACGCCGGCGGGCTCGCGTCCGCCGGGAAGAACGACGCCTTCTCCCAGTTCGGGATCACCGTCGAGGGCAGCGCCCGGTCCCGCGGCCCGTACTGCGAGAGCAGCAGGTCCGTCATGGCCGTGTCGAGGCACACCAGATGATCGATCCGCCGGAAGAGCCCCCGGTTCATCCGCCGCATCGCGCGGCTGAGCAGCCCGCCCGTCTTGATGACGTTCGTCCGCTCCGCCGCGTCCGGGTAGCAGTCCATGTTCCACAGCACGATCTTCGTCGACGGGTGCAGCATCTTGTGCAGCACCGCCGCCCACGCGATGTACGGCGGCGTCGTCAGCGACACGATCACGTCCTGCGGCGGCATCGTCACGAAACGCCACGTCGCCAAGGCGTAAAACGTGGCGTAGTCGAGGCAGCGCTTGAGGATCGTCGCCTTGCCGAAACGCGGCGTCCACACCCGGCGCACCCGCGGGTTGTCGCTGGCGTCGCCGCGCGACTCGCCCGAGGCCGGCACGTACCCGCCCCACGACGCCACCACCGTCACCTCGTCGCCCTGCGCGGCGCGGTGCTCCGCCAGCGACGCGCACAGGTGCGCCGTCGGGCTGATGTCGGGCACGTAGAACTGGTTGAGGATGGTCAGACGCATACGGGGCTCGGCGTGGCTCGCGCGGCGTTCACGCGCGCTGCAGGTCCGTCACCACCTCGATCATCTCGTCCACGATCATCGGCAGCGTGTACTTCATCTTGTAGTCGGGGAAGTGCGAGAACAGCTTCCGCATGTCCGAGTAGTAGCAGATGTGGTCGCCGATGCGGTTCGTCTCGCTGTACGTCAGCGCCGGCTTCTTGCCCGTCCGCTCCTCGATCATCGACACGCACTCCATCAGCGACGCGGCGTTCGTCCTCGTCCCGCCGAGGTTGTAGACCTCGCCGGGGCGCGGGTTCTGCGCGAAGTGCCAGAAGGCGTTGATCACGTCGTACGAGTGGATCTGGTCGCGCACCTGCTTGCCCTTGTACCCGAAGATCGTGTACGGGCCCTCGCGCAGCGCCACCAGCACCAGGTAGTTCAGGAACCCGTGCAGCTCCACGCCCGAGTGCGAGGGGCCCGTCAGGCAGCCGCCGCGGAAGATGCCCGTCTTGAGCTCGATCCCGTCGTACTTGCCGTACTCCTGCGCGATGATGTCGCCAGCGCACTTCGACGCCCCGAAGAGCGAGTGCTTCGTCTGGTCGATCGAGAAGTCTTCGGCGATGCCGTGCTCGTAGCGCGGGTCGTCGTAGTCGTAGCGCGTCTCGAGCTCCTTGAGCTTGATGAAGTTCGGACCATCGCCGTAGACCTTGTTCGTCGAGACGTGGATGAACACCGCCTCCGGGCAGTGGCGGCGCGTGCCCTCGAGCATGTTCAGCGTGCCCACCGCGTTCACGTCGAAGTCCTCGTAGGGCTTCGTCGCCGCCAGATCGTGCGAGGGCTGGGCCGCGGCGTGGATGATCAACTCCGGCTTCACCTTCCTGAGCAGCTCCTCCACGCCCTTGCGGTCGCGGATGTCCAGCTCCGTGTGCGTGAAGTTCTTGCACGTCTGCTCCAGACGCTGCCGGTTCCACGTGGTGTCGCCCTTCTCCCCGAAGAAGAACGCCCGCATGTTGTTGTCCACCCCGGTCACGGGGAAGCCCATCGTGTCGAAGAACTTGACGGCCTCCGAGCCGATCAGGCCGCTGCTGCCGGTGACGAGCGTACGCATGGGTTGAGTCTCTTCCTGTCTGTCAGTGTTCTGTTCGTGCCGGACGCGGGATCGGGCCCGGGGTGGGTTCCATCGGCGAGCGCCCCACGCGTATCAAGCCCTGCGCCCCGTTCGGGCCCCTCGAAAGGGGACGGGATCGTAGCGGATGCGCCCGGGACCGAAAGCATCCGCGCCGACGCCTGGTGGGATTCCGGCCTCGCCCCTCCGTGGGCGCCCGCCACGCTCCAAGACGCGCCGGGCCCCGTGCTACGCGCCGCGGCCCCCCACGGTTCGCCCCCCGCATCGACCTCGGCCGCCCCCATCACCGACGCCCCGCAAGGATTCACGACTTCTTCGTCATGCGGCACGTCAGGTCCAGCAGGCAGCGCGGGTTCTTGATCACCGTCCGCTTCCACGCCAGCAGGTGGAACAGCAGGATCAGCGGGCCCCGCATGTAGTCACGCGGCCCGTCGGGCTCGAGGAACGCGTACTCCGGCGCCTCGAACCCCAGCCGTGACGCCGTCGCGTCGATGTCGCGCACCTTGTTGAACTTGTACGCCACCGGGTAGTGGTACTTCTCCACCATGCCCGGCTTGAGGATGCGCAGCATCATCTCATCGAGCTTCATCTTGTGCAGCGTGTTGGCGAAGATCGTGAAGTAGTGCCCCCCGTTGGGCGTCATGAAGATGTACACGCCCCCCGGCTTGAGCACCCGCTGCACCGCCTGCATGAAGGCGTCCGGATCGGCGACGTGCTCCATCACCATGAACGAATAGACGACGTCGAAGTGGTTCTCGGGCAGGTCCGCGTCCTCCATCAACGCGTGCTCGAAATGATCGAACAGGCCCGCCAGCGGCTCGACGTCGGTGTCGGGCTCGATGCCCCAGTACTCGTCCACGTGCGGCCGCAACGCCTCCTGATACGCCCGGATGCGCCCGATGCCGCGCCCGCAGCCAACATCCAGCACGCGCACGGGCTTCTCACGCTGCTCGCACTCCTTGATGAGCAGCCGCGCAAACACGCGCCGACGGTCGGAGTTGGTGCGGAAGTTGTACCGCCGCGCCAACTCCTCAAAGCGAAGATTGTCATGCGGCGCCCGCGCGCCGATCATCTCGCGCCAGTTTTTTTTGGAGCCGCCCCCGCCCCCGCCCCCGGATGCGCCCCCGCCACCCCCTCCGGGGCCAGGGCCGGAGCCGTCACCGGGGGTGCGTGTGTCGGATGTCTTCGCGCCGGCGCTCATGCTGATGCGTCCTCCATCTCCGGCCGAGAATAGCAGGTGAACGCCGCCGCGCCCGCGTCGTCGTCCGAGAACTCCCGATCCGCTCCTCGCGTAGGAAACGAGCCCGTCAACACGAACCCCGCGCCCCGCCGCGCCGTAGTGGAGTGCTCCCGGCCCCCGCTATACTCGCCCCCCCACCCAACGCCCACCGCGCAGCGCGCCGCCGCGGCCAACCACGAGGGCCCGCCGCGGACGCGAGGGCGTCGACCCCCGCCGCGCAACAGCACGACGACCCCGCACAGCAGCCACACAGCCCCCGCACAGCGTCCGCCGGAGCCACCCGACCGTGTCCACCATCAAACGCATCCTGGTCACCGGCGGCGCCGGCTTCCTCGGCTCGCACCTGTGCGACCGGCTCGTCGCGGGCGGGCACGACGTCATCTGCCTCGACAACTTCTTCACCAGCCAGAAGAGCAATGTCGCCCACCTGCTGGGCAACCCCAATTTCGAACTCATCCGCCACGACGTCACGCAGTCGATCTGGCTCGAGGTCGACGAGATCTACAACCTCGCCTGCCCCGCCGCCCCCGGCCACTACCAGTACAACCCCATCAAAACCATGAAGACCTCGGTCATGGGCGCCATCAACGTGCTGGGCATGGCCAAGCGCTGCAACGCCAAGGTGCTGCAGGCCTCCACCAGCGAGATCTACGGCGACCCCGAGGTCCACCCCCAGCCCGAGTCCTACAAGGGCTCCGTCAACACCCTCGGCCCCCGCGCCTGCTACGACGAGGGCAAACGCGCCGCCGAGACGCTGTTCATGGACTACCACCGCTCCAACGGCGTGAACGTCCGCATCGTCCGCATCTTCAACACCTACGGCCCCCGCATGCACCCCTTCGACGGGCGCGTCGTCTCCAACTTCATCCGCCAAGCCATGCGCGGCGAGGACATCACCATCTTCGGCGACGGCTCGCAGACGCGCTCCTTCTGCTACGTCAGCGACCTCGTCGACGGCATCATGCGCATGATGGACGGCCCCGACTCCTTCATCGGCCCCGTCAACCTCGGCAACCCCGACGAGTTCACCATCAAGCAACTCGCCGAGCAGGTCATCGAGCGCACCGGCTCGAAGTCCAAACTGGTCCACCGGCCCCTCCCCGCCGACGACCCCACCCAGCGCCAGCCCGACATCGCCCTCGCCAAGTCGCGCCTCGGCTGGGAGCCGACGATCAAACTCCGCGACGGCCTCGGCAAGACCATCGAATGGTTCAACTCCATCGACATCACCAACTACCGCGCCCCCACGCCCAACTACTGACCCCCACTACCCCCGGAAACCGACCCC
>RECZ01000062.1 GCA_007693765.1 Phycisphaerales bacterium
CTCTCCTGGCCTCTCCCAACGTTGTTGGGAGAGGTAGCCGGAATCGTTGCGGGCGAGCGCGACCACCTCTCCCATCCGCAGGATGGGAGAGGGCAGGGTGAGGGCTCCTGCGTCGCTTCAAAGCCTACCGCGTCTCCTCTTTGCATCAGCGAACGCGACGAGGGAGAGCGTGAAGAAGGGGTTCTTTCCGAGCGATCTTGTGCGTATGAGCGCTGTCCGTCAGATGAGGCGCGGTAGATGGGGGAGCGGGGCAGGAGCCCTCTCCTGGCCTCTCCCGTCTGCGACGGGAGAGGTAGCCGTGGCGCGGCGGGTTTTTGTAACATAGTGGTATGACCGGATATCGACCGTCGCCTTCGGAGAAACCGCCGGTTCCGCTGGAGCGGCAGACGCGTCTGCGGCGGCCGCTCTCACCGCCGGAGGCGCTGCTGTGGACGAAAGTTCGAAACCGGCAACTCGCGGGATTGAAGTTCCGCAGGCAGCACCCGCTCGGCCCGTACATCGCGGATTTCTACTGCGCGGCCGCGAAACTCGTCGTCGAACTCGACGGTCAGCAGCACGGTCGCGAGGAGCATCGCGGACACGACGCCCGGCGCGACGCGTGGCTTCGCGAACAGGAGGTGTATGTATTGCGATTCAGCGTCTCGGCGTTCATGAAGAACATCGACGGCACGCTTGCGCGCATCCGCGACGTGGCGCAATCGCGGATCGGGTCGTTCGAATCAAAGAACGAGTGACGCCGCGGGCCACCTCTCCCATCCGCCCCCGGCGGATGGGAGAGGGCAGGGAGAGGGCTCCTGCATCGCTTCGAAACCTACTGGGCCTCGTCTTTGCATCAGCGAGCGCGCCGAGAAAGTTCGTACAGGAAGAGTTCTTTCTGATCGTTCCTGTGCGTATGTACGCTGTTCTACAGATGAGGCGCGGTAGATTTGGGGAGCGAGGCAGGAGCCCTCTCCTGGCCTCTCCCGTCTGCGACGGGAGAGGTAGCAGTTGACTTCACTTCCCACCGGTCGACATCACTTCCCCACCGTCGGCAGCAGCCGCTCCAGCGTCTCCAGGGCCGCGTTCAGGTGGGAGGGGGTTCCCTCTCGATCAAGAAACGCCGGGATGGACGCGGCCGTCAGCACTCTTCGGATGTTCGCCAGCACGCCGTAGTCGCCCTCGGTGTCCATGCCGGCGTTGCGTCGCGCTTTGGCCAGCAGGGACACGGGCTTCACGCCGTCGAGGGCGTCTTTTCTGCCCCAGTGCATGCGCTCCAGATACACCGCGTCCTCCACCCAGTGGCCGGGCTGCACCTCCGCGAAGTCCAGCAGCACGCAGCCGGGCGCGCCCCAGGGCGAGCCTTCCGGGCGGCGCATGGCGTTGCCGGCGTGGAGGTCGCCGTGGCGCCAGGTGGTGATGGGGCGGGCGGTCCACGCCGCGAGCATGCGCGGCAGGGCCTTCTGCGTGTGCTTGATGGCGTCGTTCCAGCGCGCGAAGTGGGGGATCTGCGAGTCCTTCGCCGCGGCGCGGGCGGTTTCGAGCAGCGCGCCCCAGTCGGGGTCGGCGCGGCGGCGTTCGTCGCCGGTGATGGGCCACAACGCGCCGGCGTGGCGCTGGAAGGCGGCGCAGGCCTCGGCGAGGTCGGCGAAGACTTCCTTGTGCAACGCCGCGGCGAGGGGGTCGCCGGGGAGGCGCTCCATCACGATCCACGCGAGGTCGTAGCCGCCGACCTCCTGCCCGTGCGCGACGACGCGGGGCGTGGGGGCGTCCGTCGCCGCGAGGCCGACGGTGAAGCGGTGCTCGGTGGGGCCGACGGGGAGTTTCACGACGACCTCGCGCTCGTCCCCCGGCTCGACGGCCCACGTGGCGTACCCCGTGGCGGCGCCGCCGCGCTGCCAGTCGGCGCGGAACCACGCGACCTCGGAGAGTTTCCCGTTGCAGAAGTCCCGCAGCACCGGCTCGAGGGCCGCGCCCAGCGCCCCGGCGGACTGCCGCCCGGTCTGGGGCAGCGGGCCGGGTGGCGTGTTCGCATCGCTCATCGAGAAGCGCCCTCCATTGCGCAGCGAGGAGTGGGGGAGCGGATCACCCCCAACCTACCGCGGAAGCGCCCGGGACGCACGGGGGGAGTCGGAAAGGGGGCCACAGGGGGTGCCACTACACGCCCTTGGCGTGTAGTGCCGTACGGCGTTCGTTTCACAAGGGGGTGCCACTACACGCCTCAGGCGTGTAGTGCCGGACGTGCCACGGCGTGTTTGGCAGTTGAGGGTGGTCTGTTCGACCAACCACTACACGCCCAAGGGCGTGTAGTGGCACCCGCAAGCGCTGAGACACCCGGGGTCGTCCCACTCCCTACACTCCTTCTCCCATGCCCACGCCGCGTTACGACATCCTCGCCGTCGATCTCGACGGGACGCTCTTCGACCCGCGTGGCCGGGTGAGCGAGGCCAATGTGCGGGCGATCGACGCCGCTCGGGCCGCGGGGATCGAGGTGGTCATCTGCACCGGGCGGGGGCTGATCGAGTCGCGCAGCGCGATCGAGGCCATCTGCGCCCGTTCCTGCATGCCGCACCTCGAGGAGGCGCCCGTCATCGTCGCCGGCGGCGCCATCGTGGCGGACGCCTCGACGGGGCGGACCGTCCACCGCTGGCCCATGAACTTCGACCTCGTCCGGCGCGTCGCCGCCCGCCTGCACGACGCCGAACTGGCCGCGATGGTGCTCAAGGACCCGGACGCCGCGGGCTTCGACTACCTCATCGTCGACACCGGCGAGCTCGACCCCGTGAACCTGTGGTGGTTCGAGCGCATGGGCGTCGTGCGTCGCCACGTCCCCACGCTCGATCACGATGAGCACCCGGAGCACACCGTCCGCGTGGGCTTCGCGGCGTCCTCCGAGCGCATCATCGCCCTCGGGCAGGAGATCATGGAGGAGTTCCGCGATCAGGCCACGCTGCACCACTTCGCGGCCGTGTCGAACAAGCACAACAAGTCGGACAACTACTCGATCGACCACACTGTCCACATCCTCGAGGCCTTCGACCCCGACGTGAACAAGTGGACGGCCCTCTCGTGGCTCGCGGATCGGCGCGGCGTGCCCCGCGAGCGCGTCGCGGCTATCGGCGATGAGATCAACGACCTCACCATGGTGCGCGGCGCCGGCCTCGGCGTCGCCATGGCCAACGCCGTCGATCCCGTGCGCGACATCGCCGACCGCCACGCGCCCTCCAACGCCGAGGACGGCGTGGCCTACGCCGTCGAGCGCATCCTCGACGGGCGCTGGTAGGCCGTCGTGCACACGCTGCGCGAACTCAAGGAGATGCTCGAGACACGCGGCCTGGCGCCGCGGAAGTCGCTCGGGCAGAACTTCCTCATCGACAAGAACCTCGTGCGCAAACTGGTGGACGCCTCCGGCGTGCAGGCCGGCGACCGCGTGCTGGAGGTCGGGCCCGGCGCTGGCGCGCTCACCGAGGCGCTGCTGGAGCGCGGCTGCGACGTCGTCGCCTGCGAGTTGGACGATGGGCTGGCCGAACTGATGCAGGAGCGCTTCGGCGACCGCATCACGCTCATCCGTGGCGACTGCCTCGCGAGCAAGCACGCGCTGCATCCGGAGATCGTGCGCGCGATGGGCGACGGCCCGTACCGACTCATCGCCAACCTGCCCTACAACGCGGCCAGCCCGCTGATGGCCACGCTGTTGGCGGATCACCCCAACTGCCTCGGGCAGTACGTCACGATCCAGAAGGAAGTGGGCGAGCGGCTGATGGCGAAGCCGGGCACGAAGGCCTACGGCCCGCTGACCGTCATCGTGCAGGCGCTGGCCAAGGTGGAGCGGATCGCGACGCTGCCGCCCGAGTGCTTCTGGCCGCGCCCGGGGGTGACGAGCGTGATGCTGGCCCTCGTCCGGCGCGATGACCCGCTGACAGACGCCCCCGCGGCCCTGAGCGCCATGTGCCACACGCTCTTCAGCAAGCGGCGCAAGACGCTGGGGGCGATCCTCGGGCGTGCCGCGATGCTCCCCGAAGGCGTGACGCACGAGCAGCGCCCGGAGACGCTCACGCCGGAACAGATCGTGGAACTGGCGCGGTCGGCGGCGGTGCGCGACGGCGCCGCCTGAGCGCGATGCACAGCGTGCCCGCTTTCCCCTACGAGTTGTCGGTCTTTTCGACGCCGTCGGACCGGTGCGGCGTCGCTGCGCGACTCAGGACGTCGTCACTTGGTTTCGGCGCCCGCCGCCAGCGCGATCTTCCCGATGACGGGAGACGGCTCGGCGACGATCGCGTCCGCGACCTCCCGGCGGTGGACCTGGATGTCCCGCGGGAACTCGAACGCGATGCGCACACGGTCGCCCTTGATGCCCACAATGCGTACAACGCCCGTGGGGTTCTTCGGGTCGCCGATGACGACTTCCTCTCCCTCTCTCCTCGTTATGACGAGCATGGCCTCAACCTCCTGTCTGGTAGGCCGTCGTTCGTCCACAGAAATCCCACCAAGAACAAGGTAGCACCCCGGGGCGGGAAATGGAAACGGCGATTTCAGGAATCTGGACGGGGTTCGTTGTGGGAATCGGCGGGGATGGGTGCCCCGGGGTGTCCGGAGGTATCCGGGGTGTCCGGGGGTGTCAGTCTTCGAGGGCCACGACGCCGGTGACTTCGGGGATGTTGTCCTTGAGGTTCTTCTCGATGCCGACGCGGAGGGTCATGGTGCTGGAGGGGCAGCCGACGCAGGCGCCGTGGAGGCGGATGTGGACGACACCCTCGTCGGTGACGTCGACCAGCTCGATATCGCCGCCGTCGCTCTGCACCGCCGGACGGATGAGGTCCAGGATGTTCGAGACGCGGTCGGAGAGTGTTTGTTCTTGCTGGGTCATCGCGGCTCCTTTCGACGACATGCTATGTCGCGCGGGGCGTCGGGGCGAGACGGCGTCCGCCGATGACGGCCCCGAGGAGCCCGCGTCGCCGCCGCGTGGAGACAGGCCGTAGACTGTCGGCCATGCGCACGCAGCAGCGACAACGTGGCGCCCTGCACCGTCGAGGCGTGACCGGCGGCGTCATCGCGGCGGGACTTCTGGCGGCCCTCACCCTCGGCCTGACGCTCAGCGGCTGCGCCGGCGGGCAACGCGGGGATCGCGACCCGATGGCCGTCGCGGCCGACCGCGAGGCCCATACCAGCGTCCGCGTGCGGGCCATCGAAGAGGTGGCCAGACGTGCCCGAGATGGCGAGATCGACCACGAACGACACCGCGAGGTGATGAAGCGCATCACGTGGGGCGCGGGGAATCCGTCGATCGTGCGCATTCCCGCCATCGACGCCCTGCTCGAGGGCGATGAGGCCGACACACGCGCGATGCTCGCCCTGATGCTGCCGCGTGAGACGCACTGGCCGGTGATCGAGCACATCAGCGCCGTCGCCGTGGAACGGGGCTGGGACGAACTGACGCCCGCGTTCGTTCGTTCGTGGTCGCGCGTCGTCGCCGAGCCGCCCGACGACCAACGCCCGGAGCGGGCGGCCATCTTGGCGTTGAACCCCGGTCGGACGGTCGACAGCGTGGTCTTTGAGGTCTTCGCGACGCCCAACGAGGACGCCCTCTTCGGCGAGCGCACCCGTCTCGACGCGTGGACGCTGCTCTGCCGCCTCGACTCCACCGGCTCACGCATCCGCGACCTCCTGCGCACGCACCCCGTGGCGCCGGAGGAGGTCGACGATCCGCTGCTGGCCGATCTGCTCATCGGGGCGCGCGATCTGGGCGCGGTCCCCACGACGGGCGAGCAGTTGGAGTGGATGCGGGCCCTGCGTCGGCCCGAGGCGCGCTCGTTCTACGAAGAAGCGAAGGCGGCGGTCGCTGGTCTGGAAGCGGAGCAGCTCGAAGGCTTTGAGCTCCGCCACGTCTCGGGCGTGCGCTGGGCGGCGAGGCATCGTCCGGCGTGGATGGAGCGTTCGCGGGCGGAGTTGCTCAGTGAGATCCGTCGGCGCGTCGCGGGCCGGCGCGTGTACGAGCGCCACGCGGAGACGGTGCCCGGGGTACGCCCGCCCCGGGAGACGCTCGACGCCAACGAGCGGCACTTTGTGTGGGGCGATGCGCTGCTCATCCTCATCGCGGACGAGGCGATCCAGCACGCGGGCGTCGTCGAGGCGCTGATGACGCAAGCGGATGCGGACCGCAAGGACACGACCACCGAGTACGGCGGGGTGCTCGACGCGACGGACGACGGCGGCTTCGTGGCCCTGCTCTACCCGCCCCGCCCGGCGCAGCGGCTGGGCGACAACCGCTTCGTGGCCTCTCCCGAACTGCTCGAGCGCGGGCACACGGCGCTGTTCCACTATCACTTCCACGCCCGTCGCGCCGATGAACGCGAGTACGCCGGGCCCAGCCCGGGCGACTTCGAGTACGCGCAGCGCTTCGGGCGCTCCTGCATGGTGTTTTCCTCCATCACCCTCGACATCCTCAACGCGGATTACTTCCAGCCCAACGGCGGCCGGCTGGACCTCGGCGAGATCCGCCGCGACTGAACCGAACAGATGCTGCACCTCCTCATGATCGCGCTGGTGCTCGTGCTGTTCCTGCACGATGCGCCCATGGTGAGCGCGCTGCGCGTCTCTGGCGGGGGATGGTCGGGGGCGATCATGGGATTGGGCGGCCCGCTGCTCCTGGCGCTGTTGGCGCAGGCGTGGGTGATGCGCTGCGCCAGCAAGTGCGAGAAGACGGGGTCGGGCCTGTACGTGTTCAGAGACGACGCGGGCATCATGGTCACGCGTGTGGGCATCGTGCTGACGCACGCCCTGAGTGTGCTCGTGCTGGGTTGGCTGGACACGCTGCGCAGCGCGATGGGCGGCGCGTACATGCTGCCCGAGCTCGCGGCGCTCGTGGCCCCCACGCTGGCGATCACCGCGGGGTGGTGGTCGTTCTATCCGCTCGATCGACGCATGCGCCAGGCGCGCCTCTTCGCCTCTATCGAGGAGGGCGACACCATCTACCCCGAGCGCACCCGCGCCGGGTACGTGCTCGACCAGTTCCGCCACCACGCGATGCTGGCGCTCACCCCGCTGGTGATGATCCTCGCTTGGCACCAGGCGCTGCTGCTGATCGCGACCCGGGCGGGGTGGTCGCTGCACGAGCCGGGGCCGGCGATGGCGTACTCCGCCGTGCAGATCGCGGGCGTGGGCGTGGTCTTCCTGTTCACGCCGCCGATCATGCGCTACATCTGGAGCACCCGCCGGCTCGGCCCCGGCGAACTGCGGGAGCGCCTCGACGTCATGTGCGCCGCCCACAAGGTGCGCCACCGCGGCGTGCTGGTGTGGCGCACCCACGGCACGATGATGAACGGCGCCGTGATGGGCCTGATCGCACCCGTGCGCTACATCCTGCTCACCGATGCGCTGCTCGACAAGATGCCCGACCGCCAACTCGAGGCCGTGATGGCGCACGAGATCGCGCACGTGCGCCGTCGACACCTGCTGTGGCTGCTCGGCGCCATGGGTGCGGCCCTGCTGCTCGCAGGCGGCGCGGTCTCGCTGGCGGCGCTGCCGGTGGAGCGCCTCGTCGGGCAACCCTACGACGCCCTCGTCCGGCTCGTGGCGGACGCCGCGGCGTTCGTGCTCTCGATCCTCTTTGCGTTGTGGGTGTTCGGCATGGTGAGCCGGCGATTCGAGCGTCAGGCCGACGCCTTCGCCGTGCAGCACTTCAGCGGCATGACCAGCGATCCGGAGTCGGCGCGCGGGCGCACCGTCGAGCCCGAGGCGGTGGACGCGATGGTCGGCGCCCTCCAGACGGTGGCCGATCTGAACATGATCCCCACACGCAAACACTTCTGGCGCCACGGCAGCATCGCCGACCGGCAGCGTCGGTTGATGCGTCTGGTGGGTCTGCCCGTGCGCCCGCTGCCCATCGACCGCGAGGTCGCCGTGATCAAGGTCGCGACGCTGGTCACGCTGGGCGTCGTGCTCGGCATCATGGCGTGGCGGGTCATCGCCGAGCTCACCTGAGGGAACGCGCATGCGCTTCACCAAGATGCACGGCCTGAGCAACGACTACGTCTTCCTCGACGCGTTCGCCGCGCCCCCGATCGCGCAGCGCGACGATCTCGCGGCCCTCACCCGTGCGGTGAGCGACCGACGCACCGGCGTCGGCTCCGACGGCCTCATCGTGCTCGAACCCCCCGGCCCCCCCGGAAGCCCCGGTATCGCCGATTCCGCCGGCTCCCCCGGGCCACATGCGCGCATGCGCATCTACAACAGCGACGGTTCCGACGGCGAGCGGTGCGGCAACGGCCTGCGATGCGCGGCGAAACTGCTCGTCGAACGCGGGCACGCGCCGGCCGGGGAGGTGCGCATCGAGACGACGTCGGGTGATGTGCTCGCGGCCTTCGCGCACGCCGATGCGGCGGGCCGGGTGCAACGCGTGCGCGTGGATATGGGCCCGCCGAACTTCGAGGCCGCGGCGGCGCCGTGCGACCTGGCGAAGATCGACCACGACCACACCAACCCGTCGCACGTCCGAATCGAAGGCATGAACGCGACGATCGTCTCCGTGGGCAACCCGCACGTCGTTGTCTTCCTCGACACACCGCTCGACAGGTTCGAACTGGAGACCATCGGGCTGCGCGTCGAAACGCACCCCGCGTTTCCCAAGCGCACGAACTTGCAGATCGCCCACATCACCGCCCGCGACGCCGTGGCGGTGCGGACGTGGGAGCGCGGCGCCGGCGCGACGCAGGCCTGCGGCACGGGCGCGTGCGCTGTGCTCGCGGCGGGCGTGCGCCTCGGCCTGCTCGAACGAGAGGCGACGGTCACCCTCCCCGGCGGCGACCTGCACGTGCGCTGGGATCAGAAGTCCGATCGCATCGAACAGACTGGCCCCGCGGTGGAGGTGTTCACGGGGGAGTGGAACGAACAAGTCTCCCCAGACGAGCGGATCTCCCCAACCTCCCCCACCTAGTGGAACGGGCGTGCCGCCCGTTCTCTCCCCACCTACTGCTTTGTTGAGCGCACACCAAGTGAAATAAAAGGTGTGCAGTGTCCGTGTGCCGTGGTCTCGCCGCAGGCGTGGCCACGTTCTTGTCGGTCGCGGAACTCGTGGCGACGCTGGCGCGACGCCGCGGCACACCACGGTCAACGATCACCGCACTACACGGTTCACCCTATCACCCGCACCCCGGCTCTCCTCTGCCGCACGCGGCGCCCGCTTGGCACTACGATGCGCCGCCGGGGCCACGCGCCCGCACTCCCCATCACGGAACCAGACTTTGGCGAGACTCCACGAACATCAGGGCAAATCGCTGCTCGCGCAGCAGGGTGTCGCGGTCCCGGAGGGGCGCGCCGTGTCGTCGCCGGAGGAGGCCGCGGCGGTGGCGCGGGGGCTGGGGCGGCCCGTCGTGCTCAAGATCCAGGCGTGGACGACGGGTCGCGCCGCGATCGGGGGCGTCGCCTTCGCCGACACCCCGGAGGAGGCATCGACGCACTGCGCGCGCATGCTCGCGATGACTGTCGGCATGTTCCACGTGGAACAGGTGCTGGTGGAGGAGAAACTGCCGATCGCGCTGGAGATGTTCGTCTCCCTGATGATCGACGACGCGGAGCGCGCCCCCGCGCTGCTCGTCTCGTTCGAGGGCGGGTCCGGCATCGAGGAGCGGGGCGACCGGGTGGCGCGCATCCACGTCGAGGTCGACGGCGAGGTCGATCATCACCTGCTGCGGCACACGCTCGAGATGTCCACCGTGCCGGCGGATCGGCACGAGGCGGTCATCGAGGCCATCGCCGCGATTGCGCGCACGGCGCGGGCCGTCGAGGCGCGATCGCTGGAGGTCAACCCGCTCGTCGTCACGACGGACGGCCGCGTGATCGCCGCGGATTGCCGTGTGACGGTGGACGACTACGCCGTGTTCCGTCACCCCGAACTGGGCATCGACATCGCGCGAGAGCTCGATCACCCGCCCACGGACCTCGAGCGCATCGCGTACCGCATCGAGCAGGCGGACCACCGGGGCACGTTCTACTTCGCGCAGTTGCCCACGACGGGGGCGACGGGGGAACCGGGGGAGCGCGTCGTCGGGTTCCACGGGGCGGGGGGCGGCGGCTCGATGATGTCGCTCGACGCGATCTCCAACGCCGGGTTCACCCCCGCGAACTTCACCGACACCAGCGGCAACCCCAGCGCCGCGAAGGTGTACGCCGCGGCGAGGGTGATCCTCGCGCAGCCGGGATTGGTCGGATACTTCGGCTCGGGCAGCGGCGTCGCCAGTCAGGAGCAGCACCACAGCGCGTACGGCATCGCCAAGGCCTTCCTCGAAGTGAACCTCGACGTGCCCGCGGTGATCCGACTCGGGGGCAACAGCGAGCAGCGCGCCGTCGAGATCCTGCACGACGCGTGCAAGGAGTTGCCGGCGACCGTCGAGGGTTTCACCAAGGACGACCCGCCCGCGTTCATCGCGCAGCGCTTCCGACAACTGGTCGACATGCACGCCGGCGGCGCGTGGGAGCCGTGCCCGCGCATCGTGCCGGCGTTCGTGGGCGCGCCGGGGGCGTTCTCGTTCCCGCTGAATTTCGGGGCCCCCGGGGGCGCGAAGGGTTCCGGGGGTGCGCCGGCGTGGGAGGGGCGGGTGTGGATCGATATCTCGCGCTGCACGCCGGAGGTCACGGCGCTGGTGGTGCGGCACTCCGGGGGCGTGCTGCGGGACGACAACGGCTCGCCTGCGCTGGCGATCAGCGGGGAGGACGCCGCGTCGAAGGACTCCGAGATGATCGCCTGCGAGATCGAGTGCTGGCGCGCCGGGGAGCCGGTGGTGTTCGTCGACCTGCCCGTGCTCGGCCTCGATGATGAAGAGGAGGTCGCGTAACGATGGCGATCCTCATCGATGAAACAAAGAAGGTGCTGGTGCAGGGCGTCACCGGGCGCGAGGGCCGTGCGCGCACACGGCTGATGCGCGGCTTCGGGACCAACGTCGTCGCGGGCTGCACCCCCGGCAAGGCGGGCGAGGACGTCGAGGGCGTGCCCGTGTTCGACAACGTGGCGGACGCCGTCGCGGCGCACGGCGCGTTCGACATCTCCACCATCTTCGTGCCCGCGCGACTCGTGAAGGACGCCGCGATCGAGGCCATCGAGGCCGGCGTGAAACTGCTGCTGCTGGTGCCCGACCGCGTGCCCCTGTGGGACGCGATGGAGATCGCCGCCGCGGCCCGCACGCACGGCGCCTCGTTCGTCGGGCCCAACACGCTGGGCGTGCTCAGCCCGGGCAAGGCGGTGATCGGCATGATCGGCGGCCGCGCGGACTCGGCGCGCGAGTGGTTCAACGCGCCCACGGGCGACGGGGGCGCGGTGGGCGTGGTGTCGCGCTCGGGGGGGATGACGTCCTCGTGCGGGTACTACCTGTGCCGCGCGGGCGCGACGATCTCGACGCTGGTCCACGTCGGGGGCGACTCGGTGCTGGGCCTGCGCATCCCGGACGTCGCGCTGCTGTTCCAGGACGACCCGGAGACGGGCGCGATCGTCGTCTTCGGCGAGATCGGCGGCAGCCAGGAAGAGCAACTCGCGGAACTGATCGCGAGCGGGCGCGTGACCAAGCCGGTCATCGCGTACATCGGCGGCAAGGTGGCCAAGGAGGGCACGCGTTTCAGCCACGCCGGCGCCATCATCGAGGGCAACCGCGGCACGCACGCCGGCAAGGTCAAGGCCCTGCAGGACGCGGGCGCGACTGTGGTGGATTCCTTCGGCGACCTGCCGGGCGCGGCGATGGGGGCGCTTGGGCGGGGGGAGTGAATGTACGAATGTCGGCGGCGCCGCGCCGCCTCTTCGCCCGGAGGGCGCACGCCCATTGCCGGGGGGGGCGGCTCGCGCAGCGAGCAAGCCCCCGGTAGGCGCCCAACTTCCCTCTTCGCCCGTAGGGCGCACGGCCCTTCGTGTTGAAGACCGCGTGGTAGTAGTTCTGCACCGAGGCGCTCGGCATCGGCGATGCTCCCGCGTCCGCCCTCCGGGCGGTGTGATGCAAAGATGAATAAAGGGGTTTTTGGTCCGCCTTCCGGGGGCTGGGCCGCTGCGCGGCCTGCGCCCCCGGCAACGTGCGTGCGCCCTTCGGGCGGGGGGAAGATTTGAAGAGGGAGTGGAGGTTGGGGAGGACACGGGCGGGACGCCCGTGCCACTAGATTGGGTAGGGGTGGAGAAAGAGGGGATAGGGAGGAGGAAGTGGTGGTAGGGGGGAAAGGATGGGGCGGGGGAGAGAGGTTGTCTCACACAAAAAAGAACCACGCCCGCGCGGGGCGCGGGCGTGGTTGGGGGGATGAGTTTGTCGTCGTCGCGGCGCGGTTCAGGCGCGGCGGCGGCGGGCGCGGGCGAGGCCGGCGAGGCCGAGCAGGGCGAGAGCGCCCGGCGTCGGGATGAGGCGGACCGTCAGGTCGTCCATGTGGGCGCGGCCGGCGCGGTTGACTGTGTCGAAGTAGTCGGAGCCGAGGTTGATGCCCCAGAGGCCGGCGCCGTTGGCGTTGGCGAGGGTGACGGCGGCGTAGGACTCGGAGAAGAGCTCGTTCATGCCGGCGTCGCGGATCACGACCTTGCCGCCGACGCCGTCGTACTGGAGCGCGACGTTGAACCACTGCCCCACGAGGGCGGCGTTGACGTAGTCGGCGGCGCCGGCGTACGTCTGGTTCCAGGCGGTGCCGGCGCGGACGGAGCCGTCGCCGCTGATGGTGACGCCGAGGTTGACCCCGCCCAGCGTGCTGGTGCTGGAGTTCATGGCGTAGATGCCGTAGAGACGGTTGGCGGTGGTGCTCGTGCCGATGTTCATCCAGATGGAGATCTCGAGCGGGGTCGCGGCGGAGATGGCGCCGTTCTGGCCGTTCATCACGCGGCGGACGCTGTAGAAGCTGTTCAGCGTCGAGTTGTCCCAGAAGAGGCTCTGGCTGCCGGTGCGGGCGAAATCGTTGACGACCGTCTGTGAGGCGCCAGCGCTGGAGCCGTTGAGCCAGCCGTCCTGCGTCGCGACGCTGCCCACGCCGTACGCGGGGGGCTCGAAACTGGTGCTGTAGATCGCCGAGGCGCTGGACGCAGCGACGATTGCGGCGGAGAAGATCCCCGCTGCGATGAGGGTGGAGCGAGCCATGGTGACGTGTTCCTTACCTGGTGCGCGCCGGGGCGCCGAAGAGCCTGATCGTGTGGTTTGACGTGTTCCCACACAGTTGCGGACGATCAAGCCGGGCCGGACCGACGAATCACGCGATCAGAATACCTGCCCCCAATACGGCCGGTCAATGAAAATGTTATTTTGATCGTGGGTATTGGGAGGCTGAGAAGATTTGGGGGATCTGGGGTGCGGAGGCGCCCGCAGGCTGGTGTGCGCCCCCCGCCGCGGCCGGGGAAGGGAGGGGTTAGGATGGCGTCATGAGCGAGCCTTGGCCGACCGGCGTGACCGAGATCCAGCCCAACCGTGTGGCGGTGCGGGGGTACGACATCGCCTCGCTGATGGGGGGGGTGTCGTTCGGGAGCGCGGTGTATCTGATCCTGCTGGGGGAGCTGCCGGACGAGAAGACGGGCCGGTTGATGGACGCGATATTGGTGTCCAGCATCGATCACGGGGCGACGCCTCCGAGTGCGCTGGCGGCGCGGACGGTGGCGTCGACGGGGGCGACGCTGAGCGCCTCGGTGGCGGCGGGGATCATGAGCATCAACCGGCGTCACGGCGGGGCGATCGAGAGTTGTGCGCGCACGCTGGGATCGGTGGTGGCCCTGCATCGCACGGGGATGACGATGGACGAGGCCGCGGCCCACGTGCTGGAAGATCTGCAGGCCGCGGGCGAGCGGATGCCGGGGTTCGGGCACCGGGTGCACACGGACGACCCGCGGACATCGCGCCTCTTTGAGTTGGCGGCGGCGGCGGGCGTGGACGCCGACGGGAAGGCGCATATTGGGGCCGCGCGGGCGGTGGAGCGGGCGTTCGCGGCGAAGGGCAAGGCGCTGCCGATCAACGTGGACGGCGCTCTGGGGGCGATCCTGAGCGAATTGGGGTTTCCGCCGGAGGTGATGAACGGGCTGTTCATGATCGCGCGCACGCCGGGGCTGGTGGCGCACGTGTCGGAGGAGCAGACACGGATGAAGCCGATGCGGAAGATCGATCCGACCAACCACGTGTACGACGGGCCGCGTGGGCGCACGGCGCCGGGGGCGTGAGGGAGCGTGGCTGACGCATCGTTCGTGATCGAGACGGAGCGGCTGCGCCTGCGGGAACACGACCCGGCGGACGCGGCGGCGATGGCGTCGCTCTTCAACGACATCGAGGTGGTGCGGGGCACGCTGAGCGTGCCGTTTCCCTACACCTTCGCGCATGCGCGCGAGTGGATCGCGGGGCTGCGCCCGAAGTGGATTTACGAGGGGAAGCCGACGTCGTTCGCGGTGGTGCTGCGTGATGGCGGCGTCCTCGTGGGCAGCGCAGGGTTGAACGTGGACGCGGCGCACCGGCGTGGCGAGCTGGGGTACATGTACGGTCGTGCGCACTGGGGCAAGGGGTACGCGACGGAGTCGTGCCGCGCGCTGCTGCGGTACGGGTTCGAGACGCTGAGGCTGCACGTTGTGTATGCGTCGCACTGGGGCTGGAACGGAGCGTCGGCGCGGGTTCTGGAGAAATCGGGCATGCGGTTCGAAGGCGTGCTGCGTGAGCACGGGGTGCGACTAGGCGAGGTGCACGACAGCGTGGTGTACGGCATGGTTGCGGAGGAGCACGAAGCGATGCGCAGGGGGGCCGTCGATGGGTGAGCCCGGGTTCCCCAGCGTGTGGCCCATCATCGAGACGGCGCGGCTGCGACTGCGCCCGCCGAGCCTCGACGATGCGCAGGGCGTGCAGCGGTTCTGCAACGACCCCGAGGTGTCGAGGAACGCGGAGACGATCCCGCTGCCCTATACGGTCGAGCACGCGACGGAGTGGATCGGCTTGGTGCTGGAGGAATTCGAGAAGGGCGTGGGCGTGGGGATGCTCATCGAGGAGCGCGCGAGCGGCGAGGTGATCGGCGATTCGTGCCTGAAGTACGACGCCACCCACGGCCGCGCGGAGGTGGGGTTTGTGCTGGGGCGTGACTATCGCGGCAACGGTTACGCGACGGAGGCGGCGCGGGCGATGATCGGGTTGGCGTTCGGCACGCTCGGGGTGCGCAAAGTCATGGCGGTGGCGTTCGCGGACAATCTGGCCTCCCGGCGCGTGCTGGAGCGGTGCGGCATGACGCTGGAGGCATCGCTGCGCGGGCACTCGATGCGCGAAGGGGAGCCGGCGGACGACGTGATGTATGGGCTACTGCGGAGGGAGTACGATGGGGGGATAAGGCAGTAGGCATCAGGGACTAGGCATCAGGCATTGGGCAGAGAAGAATGAGGGCGCGAAGGCATGACGTACACGACGCAACAGATCGCGGAGCTGCTGCCGGAGATCATGGACATCAAGGACGCCTCGCTGCGCGACAAGGTCGCGGCGGTGTGGTCGGAGGCGATCACCACCGGCTGCGGCGGCAAGGGGTGGACGTTCGACGAGCTCCGGGCGGTGCCCTTCACGCTGCTCGCGGGCGACATCGACCTGCGGTACATCGAGCACCTGCGCTCGTGCGCCCGCCAGTGCATGGCCATCGCGGACGTGCTGACGGGGATCTTCGGCGACCGCGTGCCCATCCACCGCGACCACCTGCTGGCGGGCTCGCTGCTGGCCGACGTCGGTAAGCCCCTGGAGTTCGACAAGGACGCGAAGGGGAACGTGATCAAGGGCCACTACGGCGAGATGCTCCGTCACCCCTTCAGCGGCGTCGCCATGTGCTACAAGCACAACGTGCCGCCCGAGGTGATGCACATCGTGGCGACGCACTCTTTCGAGGGCGACAAGGTGGACCGGACGATCGAGAGCATCATCTTCCACCACGCGGACTTCGTGGACTTCGACATCGCGAAGTTCCTGGGGAAGCGGGCGGGGAAGAAGGGGTAGGATGTGGTGCGCCGATGACGCGTCGCACGGAGAAGCCGACCATGACCGAGATCGTGTTCCTGATTGAAGAAGATCCAGACGGCGGCCTGACCGCGAGGGCGATCGGTCATTCGATCTTTACGCAGGCGGACGACATGGACGCGCTGAAAGAGATGGTCCGCGACGCGGTGCGGTGTCATTTTCCGGATGAGTCATCACGGCCGAAGCTCATCCGGCTCCATAGCGTGCGCGACGAGGTGATCGCGGCGTGAGACTGCCTCGGGACGTCACTGGGCAGCAACTCATCGACGCGCTCGAGCGGCTCGGGTACCGCGTCCATCGGCAGACCGGGAGCCATGTCCGTCTGACCCTCGAGGCCGATCCGGAGCACCATATCACTGTGCCGTACCACGATCCCATCAAGGTTGGCACGCTGAACGCGATCCTTCGAGACGTCGCGCAGCGTCACCGGTTGAGCCGAGATGAACTGCTGCAGCGTCTTTTCGCGTAATCAATGCAAGGCTCCCCATGCCCCAAACCACCATCGAAAAGATCGCCACCCGCTACGCCGTCGGACTCCGGCCCGGGCAGCGTGCGCACGCCGGGGATTTTCTCGCCATCCGGCCCAAGCACGTGATGACGCACGACAACACGGGCGCGGTCATCCCCAAGTTCCGTGAGATCGGCGCGGCGAGCATCTACGACCCGAAGCAGCCCGTCTTCGCCATCGACCACGACATCCAGAACCAGACACCCGAGAACCTCGGCAAGTACGCGAAGATCGAGAAGTTCGCGCGTGAGCAGGGGATCGACTACTACCCGCCCGGGCGCGGCATCGCGCACCAGGTGATGGTCGAGGAGGGCTACGCCACCCCGGGGGCGCTCGTTGTCGGGTCCGATTCGCACTCGAACCTGTACGGCGGCGTGTGCGCGCTGGGCACGCCCGTGGTGCGGACCGACGCCGCGGCGATCTGGGCGACGGGGCAGACGTGGTGGCAGGTCCCGGAGCAGGCCCGCGTCACGCTCCAGGGCAGGCTCCGGCCCGGCGTCGTCGGCAAGGACGTCATCATCGCCCTGTGCGGCCTGTTCAATAACGACGAGGTGCTCAACTGCGCCGTGGAGTTCCACGGCGAGGGCGTGGCCTCGCTCAGCATGGATCAGCGCCTCACCATCGCCAACATGACCACCGAGTGGGGCGCGCTCGCGGGCGTCTTCCCGTTCGATGAGACGCTGCGCGACTTCCTCCTCGAACGTGCCGCGTTCTTCGCCCAGCGCGGCGACGCGACGCCACGCTACACGCGCGCGGACGTCGAGCGCTGGTGGGCCGACCGCGCCGCCATCGCGCCGGACGAGGGCGCGCACTACAGCCGCGAGCTCACGCTGGACCTCGCGCAGGTCACGCCGCACGTCGCGGGGCCGAACGAAGTGAAGTCGATCACGCCCCTGCCCGAGATCGAGGCGCGTCGCGTGAAGGTGGACCGGGCGTACCTGATGTCGTGCGTGAACGCCCGCCTCGAAGACCTCGCGCAGGCGGCGGAGGTGCTGCGGGGGAAGAAGGTGGCGGAGCACGTGACGTTCTACCTCGCCGCGGCGTCCTCGCAGGTGCAGGAGCAGGCGGAGCGGCTGGGCTACTGGAAGGACCTGACGGACGCGGGCGCCGAGGTGCTGCCCCCGGGGTGCGGGGCGTGCATCGGGCTCGGGCGGGGCACGCTGGAGCCGGGCGAGGTGGGCATCAGCGCGACCAACCGCAACTTCGAGGGGCGCATGGGCAGCCGCGAGGCGCTGTGCTATCTCGCCAGCCCGGTGGTCGTCGCGGCGTCGGCGCTGCGCGGGTACATCTGCGCGCCCGAGGCGCACGCGCCCGGGAAGATCGACGTGCGCTGCGAGTTCCGCAAGCGCAGCCGCGGCGCGACGGCGGAGGCGCCGATCCTCGAGGGCTTCCCCTCGCGGGTGGAGGGGCGCATCCTCTACCTGCCCAAGGACAACCTCAACACCGACGGCATCTACGGCAAGGACGTCACCTACCGCGACGACATCACGCGCGAGCAGCAGGGCCGGTACGCCATGCTCAACTACGACCCGAAGTTCCAGGAGATCGCGCAGGGGGGGGACGTCATCGTCGGCGGCCGCAACTTCGGCACGGGCTCCTCGCGCGAGCAGGCCGCGACGGCGCTGGCCTCGCGCGGGATCGGGCTGGTGATCGCGGCGTCGTTCAACCAGACGTACGCGCGCAACGCCTTCAACAACGGGTTCATCGTCATCGAGTGCCCGGACCTCACGGACGCCATGGCGGAGATGTTCGCGCAGCGGGCGGAAGCGGGGGAGCGGACGATCGCCGGCCCCCGGCTCACGGTGGACTACGCCCGCTCCGTCGCGACGCTGGAGGGTGGGCGCGAGTTCTCCTTCCCGGCGCTGAGCCCGGTGGCGCAGGAGCTGGTGATCGCCGGCGGCGCGGAGGCGGTCACGAAGGCGGCGCTGGCGCGCGCGGCGGCGGGCTGAGCGGTGCGCGTGCTGCTCGTCGGGGCGACGGGGATGCTGGGGCGCCCGGTGGCGCGGGCGCTGGCGGGGGACGATGCGTTGTCGTTGCGGGCGTTGGTGCGCGACCCGGCGCGGGCACGGACCGTGCTGCCGGCGAGCGTCGAGATCGTGCGGGGCGACCTGCGCGACGCCTCCGCCCTCGATGACGCGATGCGCGACGTCGACGCGGTGTACATGAGCCTCAACACGCCCTTCAACCCGCGCGAGGCGTTCGACCCCGACCGCGACGGCGCCCGGCTGATCGTCGAGGCGTCGCGACGCAACGGCTCGCCCTGGCTGCTGCGGCTCTCGGCTCTGGAGGCGGGCAACGAGCGGTCGAAGTGGTGGGCGATCGCGCGCAAGCGCGAGGCGGACGCCGCGGTCATGGCGCACACCGGCGCGTGGACGATCTTCCGCCCCGCGTGGTTCATGGAGTCGCTCGCGCTGTTCCGTGTCGGCCCCTGCGCGACGTGCTTCCGGGCGCCGGGCGACACCCCGCTGCACTGGATCAGCGGGGCGGACTACGGCGCGCAGGTGCGCGCAGCGCTCATGAATGGGCTGGGGCAGGGGAGTGTGATCCCGGTGCAGGGCCCGGACGCCGCGACGATGCGCGACGCGATCGTGCGCTTCGCACGCGCGTGCTCGCCTCGCCTGCGCGTGGTGCAGACGCCCTACGCGGCGTTGCGGGCGGCGTCCCTCGTGCATCCGCGGGCGCGCTATCTGCGCGAACTGCTGGCGGAGACGTTCGCGTACGCCACGGAGTTTCGGGCGTCGCAGACGTGGGAAACGCTGGGGCGCCCGACGATGACGATCGAGGACTACGCGCGTTCGATCGCGCAGACGGGGGACTGGCCCAGGAAGTAGCGGGGGGAATCGGGGGACCGGGGGCGGCCGCGACGGCGGGGCTGTCGGCCCCGGCGGGGGCGTGTATCCTGCGGCGATTGGCGTCGGCAGTGCGGCGCGCGAGTTCACGGCCCTAGACCCCTATGGAGCGAGACCAGACATGGCGAAGTACCGGATCGCGTGGATGCCCGGCGACGGCGTCGGCAACGACGTCATGGACGCGGCGAAGATCGTCCTCGACGCCCTGAAATTCGACGCGGAGTACGTGCCGGCGGACATCGGCTGGGAGTTCTGGTGCAACGAGGGCGACCCGCTGCCCCAGCGCACCCTCGACATCCTCAAGGAGACCGACTGCGCCCTCTTCGGCGCCATCACCAGCAAGCCGAACGACGAGGCCCAGCAGGAGCTCGCGCCCGAGTTGCAGGGCAAGGGGCTGGTGTACTTCAGCCCCATCGTCCGTCTGCGCCAGACGTTCAACCTGCACACCAACATGCGTCCATGCAAGGCGTACCCCGGCAACCCGCTCAACTACCGCGACGACGTCGATCAGGTCGTCTTCCGCGAGAACACCGAGGGCAGCTACGGCGGCGTGGAGTTCTTCCCCCTGCCCGAGAGCGTGTACGACGCCCTGTGCCTCAACCCCAAGATGAAGCCCTGGAAGAAGAAGGGGCTGGAGAACGTCGCCCTCTCCACGCGCATCATGAGCAAGCAGGGGTGCGAGAGCATCTGCCGTCAGGCGTTCGAGTTCGCGCGCACGCACGGGCGGAAGCGCGTCACGCTGGTGGAGAAGCCCAACGTGCTGCGCGAGACCGGCGGCCTGATGACGCGCGTCTTCCGCAGCGTCGCCAAGGACTACCCCGGCATCGAGCAGGACGAGGCGAACATCGACGCCATCTGCATGTGGATGCTCAAGAACCCGCAGTTCTACGACGTGCTGGTGGCGGAGAACATGTTCGGCGACATCATCTCCGACCTCTGCGCCGGGCTGGTGGGCGGGCTGGGGTTCGCCTCGGCAGCGAACATCGGCGACGAGTACGCCGTCTTCGAGCCGACGCACGGCTCCGCCCCGAAGTATGCGGGCAAGCACGTCGTCAACCCCATGGCCATGCTGCTCACGGTGAAGCTGATGTTCGACTGGCTCAAGGAGCCCGACCTCGCGACGCGCCTGGAGAAGGCGGTGGCGACGGTGATCGAGGAGAACAAGGTCGCGACGTACGACGTGCGCGGCGTGCGCGCGGGCCAGCCGGGCGCGAACAGCACGCTCGAAGTGGCGGAAGAGGTGGCGAGGAAGTTGTAAGTGAGTGCGGGAATGAGCATTATTAACATCGACGAATTGCATAAAGGTATCGGAAATATAGCTCCGCAGCGGTGCGCTTCGTTCTCGCTCGCGGCGAGAGTTTGTTTACACGAAGAATCCCATTCGTGCCCGACTACCGTTGATATTCAGGGCATCGCAACCGAAACGGTCCAAGTCAGCTGGACTCCGCCATCGCTTAGCGAATCTGGCTCATACGCAGATCGAGAGGAAGCAACCGAAGATGGCGCGTGCGGCATTGCTTTTTTAGTTATGCCTTTATACACAGAATACGATGTTATCGAGCGCTCTGCAAAAGGCACCGGATTTGATTACTGGCTCGGGATGCACAACCAACTCCCCTTCGCCAAAAGCGCACGACTAGAAATTTCTGGGATACGCAAGGGCACTGACGGCGAAATCAAGAAGCGGGTCGAGATTAAGAAGAAACAGGTTAGGAACGGGACAAGTTCGCCTTTACCTGCATACGTGTCAGTTACAGAATTCAGTTCTCCCAAAGTGGTGATCGAGCGTGTCTGATATTTCTGAAAAACATCTAAAGGCGATGGAGCACCTCGATTGCGCAGCGGCCGCCGCTCGTGTAGGTGACGCCAAGGAATCCGCGCGTCAGCTTGAAAGTGCGTATAGGCTTGAGCGCGAAGCTGCGCTACGTTCTGTCAGCCTTGATGTAGCCGAACCAACGCGTAGCGTGCTCCTTCGAAGCGCTGCGACTCTTGCGCATCGTAGCGGAGACCTTCGAGAGGCGGAGCGGCTTGTGGGCATTGGGCTTTCGGGGAACCCGCCCGACGATATAGCTGTCGAACTTCGACATTTGTATGAAAACATTAATTTGTCACGGCATTTTCAGGTAGAAGGCACACCGCTGCGCGACGGGGAGCTTCAGTTGTCGATGGCAGGTGAATGGGTTGGGGCCGGCTTCGCGTTATCTGAAGACATCACTAAACGACTCGGCGCAATGCAGAAGCTGATCTATAGAACTGCTGAATTTGAGCAGGGGCTGCCGTACCGGCGGCGGGCTGCACCGCCAAACGAGATTAGGGATTCCTACAAATTATTTGTTTCTAAACCGAGAGCGGCAAGTTTCGCAGTGACTGTGCTTGTTGGCAGATCGGCAGAGCAAATGGAGATGTCAGACAGGCCGGCGATCGATGTCATAGATGCCATGCTTGATCGGCTGAAGCGATATGCCGATGGCGGACCGCCGGCAGTAAAGGAAGTGATACGAGACGATATCTATGCCGCAAACTTTATTGGCATTGTCGATCAAATTGCGCCGACAGGTGGGCTGCGGGCAGTGGGCTTGACCGTTTTTCGTAACGGCGAGGAGTCTGCGGTGGTTCTGGATCGTGACAGCCTTGCTGCTATGCGCGTAGCGAATGAATCCCATTCATCGGGCGAGGAATATGTTACCGTTGTAGGAGAGTTGTTGTTGGCAGACAAAATTAAGCCTGGGAAAGAAAAAATACAGGTGCTTGATGAAGATAAGCGCAAGCACGAAATTCGTGTTCCTGAGGGGTTGATGGACGATATTGTGCGGCCGTATTGGGGGCAGATGGTGGTCGTGGAGGGGTACAGACGCAAGAGTAAGCGAGGTCGCGGTCCTATCACCATGCGATCCATATTGCCGCACGACAGCTAATTGGGAGTCGTTGTTGGTGATGATGTTGAAAAGCCACGTGCTCTGGCTGGTTCAAAGATTGTGACAGTGCTCGTAACAATGGCAGTTGTTCCCGTGCCAAATAGCCCAGCCATGACCATCCACCTCCGCCTCCGCGTCGCGGCGGCGCGGCGTGATGAGTTCCTCGCGTTCCTGCGCGATGCGGTCCCGTTTTACGAGCGGCCCGGGGGCATCCGTGTTCGTCTGCTGCGCGATGAGCGCGACCCGGAGACGTACATCGAGGTGATCGAATACGCCTCGCGCGATGCGTACGAGCGCGACCAGCAGCGAGTCGAACACGACCTGGAGATGCGGGCGCGCCTCCAGCGCTGGCGGGCGCTCCTCGAAGGTCCCCCGGTCGTCGAGGTCTACGCCGAGGACGAACGTTCAGTGCAGCCGGTCGTCGAAGGCAAATCGTGAGTGCCCGGCGCGCCCCGTCCGTCCCGCTCACCGGCTGCGTCCGGCGAGAAACACGCCCGCCAGTGCGATCAGGGCCACTGCGCCCGGCGTGGGGATGAACTGGAAGTTGGGGCCGGACAAATTGCCCTGCGAGGGGTTCGAGCTCGGGAACTCCATGCCGACGATGTTGAACGCGTGGAAATAGCGCGTGCCGAACTCGATGAGCGGGTGGTTTTGGCGCCCGCCGCTGAGGTTGAAGAAGCCGTTCGGGCCTTCGGGGATGAACATCGCGATGCGATACCCCTCGCCGCCGACGAGGTCCACGTGGTCGATGTCCACGAAGCGCGAGCCGCCTTCGAGCGGGCGGGCCGTGCCGCCGGGCACGGTGGCGCTGGTCAGCAGGGCCTGGTCGCTCTCGCGGAACATGCCGACCTCGATGGCGGGCTGGTTCCCCGCCAGGAACGGGTCCGCCACGCCCAGCGCGGTGACGGTGATCGAACGTTGCGGGACGAAGCGGTACCCCGCCAGCCGGTTGTTGATGACGGAGGCGGCCCCGAAGTTCCCGCTGATGAACGCCTGCTCGACCATCATCCCCGCACGGGCCGCGGGGGCGCCGAGGCAGCAGAGCAGGACGCCGCACATGGCGGCGAGGGACATGGGCGCGTCAAAGCGGGCGCGGCGTGTACGCATCATGGTTGACTCCTCCGTTTGCGGTGCTGTCGGCCGGAATACTGTGCGCTCACACCCTACATCGGGTGGGCGCTGCGGATCAAGCAAAAAGTGCTCGATTCCCTGAGGAATCGCTGTGGCGAGGGGGCCTCAGGGCGACCGCTCGCCCGCGTTCACGGACCGAATCCACCGACCGCCGAATCGCTCCCGATTCACCTCGCGAAGGGGTCACGGCAGCGTTCCCGATGTACACTCGACTCGGAGGAGACCTCATGACAGACCGCAGACGAACCGGATTTGTGTACGTGTTCGCCCTCATCGCGGCCATGCTCGTGCCCGGTGCGGCATACGCCACGCTCGCTGATCCCGGCCCCTACGCCCCGGGACGGACGACCGTCACCGTCACCCGGGCGAACGGCTCCACCTTCACCGCCGTGCTGCACTACCCCGCGACGGCGGCGGGCGTCGATGCGCCCTTCGACCCCGCCGGCGCACCGTACCCCGCGGTCTCCTTCGGGCACGGGTTTCTCCAGAGCGTGAGCGTGTACCGCTCCACGCTCGAGCACCTCTCGACGCACGGCTATCTCGTCATCGCGAGCGAGTCCGAGAGCGGCCTCTTCCCGAGCCACGGCAACTTCGCGACCGACATCAGCCGCTGCCTCACGTGGCTCGAAGACCGCAACGCCGACCCGGCGTCGTTCCTCTTCGGACGCGTCGACACCGACGCGTTCGGCCTGTCCGGGCACTCGATGGGCGGGGGCGCGAGCATCCTCGCCGCGGCTCAGGACCCGCGCGTGCGCGCGCTCGCCAACCTCGCCGCGGCCAACACCAACCCGTCCGCCGTCAACGCGATGGCCAACGTGACCATCCCCTCGCGCCTCATCGCCGGCGACTCCGACGGCATCACCCCCGTCGAGAACCACGGCGTGCTCATGTACAACAACGCCACGTGCCCGCGACAGCTCCCGATCATCATCGGGGGGTTCCACTGTGGCTTCACCGACAGCGCGGGCCTCTTCTGCGACTCCGGGGGCATCTCCCGCGCGGAGCAGCTCGCCATCACGCGGCGCCTGCTCACGGAGTTCTTCGACCTGCACCTCAAGGGCGATCAATCGCTCTGGGGCGTGGTCTGGGGCCCGGGCGCGACGCAGCAGCCCGACACGCAGATGACCCTCGATGCGCGCGCATTGATCACCACCGACGACGCCCAGATCGACGCGCCCATCGGCGGCGCCGCGACGGCCCACCTCGTGCTCGAGACGCTCTCCGGGGGCGGGGGCGCGTACACGCTCTTCGTCGAGCCGGAGGCCGCGACGGCGGGTTGGACCGTGGCCCTCAGCACCGACGCAATCGTCGTCGCGGTCGGGGAGGGCGCCCCGTTCGGCCTCGAGATCGGCGCCCCCGCCGGCGCGCTCCCCGGAGAGGGCGCCTCGTGGATCGTCAGCGCCCGCCGCGACGCCGACGCCGCCACCCGCGCGTGGGTGCGCATCGCCGCGACCGCCACCGGCGCACCCGCCTGCCCGGGCGACGCGAACGGCGACGGCGTCGTGGACTTCAACGACCTCGCCGCGGTGCTGGGCGACTTCGGTCTCTCCGGCCCCGGCCTCCAGGGCGACGTGAACGCCGACGGCGTGGTGAACTTCGACGACCTCGCCCTCGTGCTCTCAAACTTCGGCCAGTCCTGCTGACCCCCCCCGCCCCGGGAAGCCCGGCCCCCCCGGAACTCCGGCCCCAGGCCTTCGGACCCCAACCTTGGACGCTGGTCCACGGAGGCCACCGGGGCGGGGTCTGACGAACACCCGCGCAGGGCCCCGTGCAAAGGGCGCACGCGGCGGGTATGCTTCGCGTCCCGAGTTTCCGGCGGCGTCGCCGCCCGGCGGCTCCGGGCCCCGAAAGGGGCGCATAGCTCAGTTGGCTAGAGCACCGTCGTCACATGGCGGGGGTCACAGGTTCGAGTCCTGTTGCGCCCACTTGCATCGAAGCCGAGCCCCCGTGGCTCGCGTTAAGAAACCGAGCCCGACGGGGCTCGCGTGAGGATAGACGAGCCCGAAGGGGCTCCCCCGGGCCCGCCACAAGGCGGGCTCGTGAGCCGGACTGCCCGACAATCGGCCGACCCGCTGCGGAGCGGGCCGCCCGGGAGGCGGGCGACAACTGAAGAGACGGGGTGTAGCGCAGCTTGGTAGCGCGTCTCGTTCGGGACGAGAAGGTCGCTGGTTCGAATCCAGTCACCCCGATTCGCCGCAGGCGAATAGAGAGGAGAGAGGAGAAAAGAGAGAGGTGGCGGATTCGGTGCGCGCTCTGTTGAGCGCCGGCGTCGGATTCGCGAGAATGCCTCTCTCCTCGGTCGCCTCTCTCCTTTCGCCTCTCCTGCTTGATCCGGGAAACCCAAATGGCCTTCGCTGTCGAGAACCTCAAGGTCTACCAGAAGGCTGTCGATTTCGCGGACGCGATCCTCGCGACGACCGAGGGTTTTCCCCGTGGCTACGGGTTTCTCGCCGAT
>RECZ01000056.1 GCA_007693765.1 Phycisphaerales bacterium
TGGGGGGGGGGGGGGGGTGGCGTGGGGGGGCGGCGGGGGGCCGTTTGACGCTCCTTTACCGTCGCGTTTCGTTGGCGGTGACGAAACGCGACAGTCATGGAGCGTGTTGAGCGTGCGAGGCGCGGGGGGTTTTGGAAGAGGGGGAGTGAAGAGGAGATGGGTAGGACACGGGCGGGACGCCCGTGCCACTAGGTGGGGTAGGGGGGAGGTGGGAGAGAAGAAATAGTTTGGGAGTGGACGGGCGGGACGCCCGTGCCACTAGCTCAATAGGTAAGGAAGACTGCGGTCAGAGTGTTCGGAGGAGTTCGGCGAGGAGGCGGGCGCCGAAGCCGGTGGGGGTGTCTTTGGCGTAGGCGTTGCGGCCGGCATCTTCGACGTGGACGCCGGCGACGTCGATGTGCGCCCAGGCGGTGCCCTCCTTGACGAAGTGGGCGAGGAACGCCGCGCCTTGGATGGGGTGGGCCTTGCGGTTGGGATTGGAGTTGACGATGTCGGCGACGCCGGAGCGCATCATGTCGCGGTACTCCTGGTGGAGCGGCAGGCGCCAGAGTCGTTCGCCGGTGGTGTCGGCGGCGCGTTCGAGTTTGGCGCGGAGGGCGTCGTCGTCGCACCAGAGGCCGGCGTAGGTGGAGCCGAGGGCGACGACCACGCCGCCGGTGAGTGTGGCGACGTCGATGACGTGGGAGGCGTTCTCCTCTTCGCACGCCCAGCAGAGCGCATCGGCGAGGACGAGGCGCCCTTCGGCGTCGGTGTTGGTGACCTCGACGGTAACGCCGTTGCGGAAAGCGATGACGTCGTCGGGGCGGTAGGCGTTGTCGGCGACGCTGTTCTCGGCGCAGGCGAGGAGGGCGACGACGGGGCGCGAGGGCTTGATGACGGTGGCGATGGCATGCATGGCGGCGAGCACGGCGCAGCCGCCGTCCTTGTCGCCCTTCATGCCGCGCATGGAGTTGTTGATCTTGAGCGAGAGGCCGCCGGTGTCGTAGGTGAGCGTTTTGCCGACGAGGACGATGGGGCGGGCGTTGCTGCGCGGGCCGCGGGGGCGGTACTCGAGGCGCACCATGCAGGGCTTGTGGACGGAGGCGTCGCCGACGATGCGGATGCCGTGGAGGCGGTGCTCCTCGAGGGCGCGGCCTTCGTAGACGTCGCAGCGCATGCCGGTCTTCTGGGCGACGACCTTGGCCTGCAGCGCCATCCACATGGGGGTGGCGATGTTGGGGGGCGTGCTGCTCCACCAGCGGGAGAGGTTGGCGCTGGTCGCGAGCGCGAGGCCCTGCTTCATGGCGTCGGTGAAGCGCTTGGAGGATGCGCGCAGGGTGATGTCCTTGCGCGCGGTGCGTGTGCCGGCGCTTCCCTTGAGGGGGTCGTAGACGAAGGAGAGCAGGCCCATCGCCTCGCCGAAGAGCAGGCCGGCGCGGTCGGGGGCGACGGGGTTCTTCGCGCCGGCGAGCGTGTCGGCGATCTCGATCGCGGCGTCGGCGGCTTTGATCTCGGCGAGCTTTTTGCCGAGGGCTGCGAGGGCGGCGCGGAGGGTGTCGTCGGTGCAGTCGCCGGGCTTGCCGAGGCCGAGGAGGAGCACGCGCTGGCCGGCGGGGAAGGCCTCGGTGACGCGGGCGCACTCGCCGGTGGCGTCGGGGCGCTTGAGGGCCGCGGCGATGGCGCCGTCGTTGTCGAAGCGGGCCGCGGCGGGGTCGAGGGTGGGCGATGCGCCGTCGCGCGTGGGCTGGAAGACGGCGAGCACGAGCGTGCTCGGGCGTGCGCGGGAGGCGGTGGTGGAGACGCGGACGGACTGGAACATGGGGGCGTACCTCTCTCGGATGCGGTTTCGTTGGGAGGACGAATGTAACGGCTGGGGCGTAGACTGGGGGCATGACGCGACCCCAACCGGTTCTGCACGCCCCGTGGCGCGAGCGGTATCTGCGGGCGCTGGCCGCGGGCGGGGAGGGGGCGTCGCCGGGGAAGGATTCGACGGGGTGCTTCCTGCGTGATTACTGGCTGGCGCCGCGACAGGACGAGGCGAACCACGTGATCGTGCGCCGGGCCGACGACGCGGCGGATGCGCCCGATGCGCCGACGGGGGGCATGGTGCTGCTGAACCTGTACCCGTACGCGAACGGGCACCTGCTGGTGGCGCTGGGCGACGGTCGCGCGCGGCTGCTGGACTACGCGCCCGCGCAGCGTGCGGCGCTGTGGCGGTTGGTGGAGGATGCGGCGGCGATCCTGTCGAGGGCGCTCTCGCCGCAGGGCGTGAACATCGGCGTGAACGAGGGCGCGGCGGCGGGGGCGGGGGTACCGGGGCATCTGCACGTGCACCTGGTGCCGCGGTGGCACGGCGACGTGAACTTCATGACGGTGGTGGGGGGCGTGCGGGTGCACCCGAGCGCGCCGGAGCGGGTGGCGGCGATGTGCCGGGAGGCGTGGGGGGAGATCGCTAGTTCGGCTCGGGGGTGAACGGGGGGTGGGTGTGGTTGTGGGGGGAGCACCGACTTGCTGGGCAAGTCGGTGGCACGGGATGGGTTGGTTGTGTGGGGGGAGCGCCGACTTGCCCAGCAAGTCGGTGGCACGGGGATGGGTTGGTTGTGCGCAGAAAAGCACCGACTTGCGTTGCAAGTCGGTGGCACGAGGGGTCGTGAGTTTTGGTGCGGCCTCGCCGGGGGTAATTCCGGGGGCTTAGTCTTCGTCGGGTTTGCCGATCTGCCACTCTTCGAGATCGATGGGGGCCTGTCGGCCGAAGATGGTGACGAGGACGCGGACGATGCCCTTATCGGGGAAGACCTCGTCGACGGTGCCCTCGTAGGACTGGAAGGGGCCTTCCTTGATGATGACGTTGTCGCCGGACTGCCAGACCATCTTGACGGTGGGCAGGTCTTCGGGCTTGCGCGAGTCGAGGAGCATCTTCTCGATCTCGTGCGACTGCATGGGGGTGGGGCGTCCGGTGGCGCCGACGAAGTCGCCGACGCCGGTGGTCTCCTTGATGAGGAAGAAGACGTCCTGGGGGATGCGGCCGTCGTCTTCGAGGCGCATCTCGACGAAGATGTAGCCCGGATAGAGCTTGGTCTCGGTGATGCGCTGCTTGCCGCCCTTGATGGTTTTGGTCTTCTCGGTGGGGACGAGGATGCGGCCGATGAGCTCGGTCATGCCCTCGATCTGGACCTTGCGCAGGAGCGTCTCGCGGACGTGGCTCTCCTTGTTGGAGGCGACGCGGAGGACGAACCAATTCATGCCGTCGCGAACCATGGGCTCGTCTTCGGCGATGACGTCGGTCTTCTCGTTGGGGCGCCCGTCGAGAACGGGTGCGGCGGCGTTGGCGGGGTTGGTTTCGTCGGGCATGGGATCGCCTCGGGGAGGGATGCGGCGCGTCGGTTCGGGCGCGCCGGGAGTGCGGGGGCTCGTGCGGGCGCTGCGGGGCGCCGCGGCGCGCGTGTCAGTCGACGTCGATGACGCCGATCCATCGGAAGAACGCGCTGAAGCCGATGTCGACGACGAAGAGCACGATGGTGATGGAGAGGCAGACGGCGATGACGACCCACGTTGAGCCGACGACTTCGCGCCGGCTGGACCAGTTCACCTTGTGCATCTCGTTGTCGACGGCGATGAAGAACTCGTTTGATGTGGGCTTGGTGGCGGTGAGCCAGTAGATGAGGAAGGCGCCGAGGAGGATGATCACGGCGGCGATGCCGGCCTGGAGGTAGCGGACCTCGAAGATGGGCACGCCGGTGACGCGTCCTGCGACGGCGCGGAAGCCGGCGGGGTCGGACTCGACGCGCTGCACGCCGCTGACGGGGAGGGCGTCGCGCATGACGACGTTTTCGATGTTGATGAAGCCGCGGCCGATGTCGGCGTTGAGGATGGTCGCCTCGCCGACGCGGGCGCCGGCGTCTCGGGCGTCGAAGAGGACGAGCCGCTGCCCGGCGGCGGGCTCGCCGGCGACGTTGGAGACCGAGAGCGTCCACGCCTTGTTGGGGATGGGGAGACGGACGACCTGGTTCCATGCCCACGCGGCGCCGGCGATGAAGATGATGCCGAGGCCGACGGCGGTGAGGACGCGCGTCCAGTAGCCCTGTCCGGGTTTGTAGATGTTCAGGCCCATGAGCGGCGGCGCCTCTGCTTTCGTCGTGCTGGTGCGGGCTTGGCGCCCGCGTGCGTCGATGGGACGCGGGGTGGGAGGGGAACACGCCGGGAGGGACTCGAACCCGCAACCTGCGGATTTGGAATCCGCTGCTCTACCAATTGAGCTACCGGCGCATCGCGCCGCGGGTGGCCCCGGCGCGTGGGGGTGTGGTCACTTGCGCTTGATCTTATGGAGCGTGTGCTTGCGGAGGCGCGGGCTGAACTTGCGGAGCCCGGCCTTCATCTTCTCGGGCATGCCGCCCTTGGTGTTGACCTGCGTGCGGTAGTTGAGGTCGCCGCACTCTGTGCACTGGAGCCAGACGTACTCGCGTGCTTCGGCCTTCTTCTTGGCCATGTCGGACCGTCCGTTTCGTTTGGGAACGCCGGCCTGCACGCGTTGTGGGCGTGCAGGCCGGGTGTTGGTTCAGAGCTTCGCGGGGTTCGACGTTCGCCCGCGGGTTCGTGGCGGTGTTAGGAGATGATCTCGGTGACGACGCCGGAGCCGACGGTGCGTCCGCCTTCGCGGACGGCGAAGCGGAGGCCCTTCTCCATGGCGATGGGCTTCTCGCCCAGATCGATCTCCATCTGGATGTTGTCGCCGGGCATGCACATCTCGGCGCCGCCGAGGAGCTGGACGCTGCCGGTGACGTCGGTCGTGCGGAAGTAGAACTGGGGCTTGTAGCCGTTGAAGAACGGCGTGTGGCGCCCGCCCTCTTCCTTGGTGAGGACGTAGACCTCGCCCTTGAACTTGGAGTGGGGGGAGATGGAGCCGGGCTTGCAGAGGACCTGGCCGCGCTCGAGGTCGTCCTTCTCGACGCCGCGGAGGAGGGCGCCGACGTTGTCGCCGGCCTGGCCCTGATCGAGCGACTTGTTGAACATCTC
Source organism: Phycisphaerales bacterium (assembly GCA_007693765.1). Classification (GTDB taxonomy): domain Bacteria; phylum Planctomycetota; class Phycisphaerae; order Phycisphaerales; family UBA1924; genus RECZ01. The sequence continues at coordinate 4,993 of RECZ01000056.1, forward strand.
GACGCCGGTGACGACGGTCTTCTTCTTCTCCTTGGAGAGACCGACGACCTCGACTTCGTCGCCGACCTTGACCATGCCGCGCTCGATGCGGCCGGTGCCGACGGTGCCGCGGCCCTTGATGGAGAAGACGTCTTCGATGGACATGAGGAAGGGCTTGTCGACCTCGCGCTGGGGCTCGGGGATGTACTCGTCGAGGGCCTTGAAGAGCTCGTCGAGGGGCGCGCAGATTGCGTCGTCCTTGCCCGCGCACTCGAGGGCGGCCTTGGCCTGCCCGCGGATGATGGGGGTGTCGTCGCCGGGGAAGTCGTACTTGTTGAGGAGCTCGCGGACCTCGAGTTCAACGAGCTCGAGGAGCTCGGGGTCGTCGACGAGATCGACCTTGTTGAGGAAGACGATGATGTAGGGCACGCCGACCTGACGGGCGAGCAGCACGTGCTCGCGGGTCTGGGGCATGGGGCCGTCGGCGGCGGAGACGACGAGGATCGCGGCGTCCATCTGGGCGGCGCCGGTGATCATGTTCTTCACGAAGTCGGCGTGGCCGGGGCAGTCGACGTGCGCGAAGTGCCGGTTCTCCGTCTCGTACTCGGTGTGCGAGGCGGCGATGGTGACCGTCTTATCCGACGAGCGGACGGTGCCGCCCTTGGTGATGTCGGCGTAGGACTTGGCGGTGCCGCCGAAGCGAGCGGCCGAGCGCGCCGCGAGGGCGGCGGTCAGGGTGCTCTTGCCGTGGTCGATGTGACCGATCGTGCCGACGTTGACGTGCGGCTTGGTTCTTTCGAAAACGCCCTTGGCCATGACAGTCAGACCTCCACCAATAAAGAAGACGCGCCCGTATCGGGTGCGGCACGGCGCGCGCGCCGGATGAACGTGATCGGGTCGGCGGCGCACACGCGCCGACGCCCATTCGCCCGACGATCGCCGGGCGTCGCGACGGTGACGAACGCTTCGCCACCGCCCGGACCCCGGCGCCCACCGCCGGGATCGAAGAAACAATGCGCCCGTCGCGCCGTCTCCGACACGCGCACGCTGATGATGCTTTGCGCGCAGGCTCCGAACGGAGCGAGCCTGACAGCGCTGCGGGGACAAGCCACCGAAGGGACTTGAACCCTTGACCTCACCCTTACCAAGGGTGTGCTCTACCACTGAGCTACGGT
>RECZ01000129.1 GCA_007693765.1 Phycisphaerales bacterium
CCCTACGCCACACCCTCCCCCACGAAACCGTCCCCCACCACAACCTCCCCCACCTAGTGGCACGGGCGTCCCGCCCGTGTCCTCCCCACCTCCTTCTTCTACCCGTTCAACATCACTCCCCCGTGCAAACCCCCGTGCCACCGGGTTCGATCGCTCCGATCGAACCCGGTGTCTTCGTTCACCTTCACAACATCAAGATGCACCGGCTTCGAAGCGAAGCCGGTGGCACGGTGTCGGCGTGTATCCTCTCGTCCGCATGACCGACTTCCCCCCCGCCATGCTCGACGCCGTGCGCAGCGCGAGACACGTCGTCGCGCTGACCGGCGCCGGCGTCTCCGCCGAGAGCGGCGTGCCCACCTTCCGCGACGCGCAGACAGGCCTCTGGGCGAAGTACGACCCCATGGAGCTCGCCACGCCCGAGGCCTTCGCCCGCGACCCCGCCCTCGTGTCGCGCTGGTACGACGAACGACGACAGATGCGCCTCACCACGCAACCCAACCCCGGCCACCACGCCCTCGTGCGCTGGGAGGCGCTGCAGCGCGCCGGGGGCGAGTCGTTCACGCTCCTGACGCAGAACGTCGACCGCCTGCACCACGCCGCGGGCAGCGTGAACGTCGTCGAGCTGCACGGATCGCTGATGGTCTGGCGCTGCACCGCCTGCGGCGAAGAACGCGAAGAACTCGGCCCGGCCTTCCAGCAGCACCCGCCCCGCTGCGGAACGTGCGGCGGGACGCGTCGCCCCGGCGTGGTGTGGTTCGGCGAGGCCCTGCCCGGGCAGGCGCTCGAGGCCGCGTTCGACGCCCTGCGCCGGTGCGACCTCTTCCTGACGATCGGCACCAGCGCCGTCGTCCATCCCGCGGCCAGTTTCCTGCACGATGCGGCCGAGCACGGCGCCGCGACCATCGAGATCAACCGCGACCACACCCCCGCCAGCGACGTCGTGGGCTGGACGTTGCGGGCGAAGTCCGGCGAGGCGCTGCCGGCGATGCTGGATGCGGCGTTCGGTTGAAGTTGCGTGAGGGCGGCACGGGGCCGCTGCGCGGACCCGTGGCACACTTTCACGATGCGTGATGCCGTGAGGGGGTTGTCCTCGGCTCGCTCACCGCGCGGCGACGGCGTTCTTCGCGGAGCGCTCCGACCGCTTGCGGTCGTTCTCCTTGAGCAGCCGCTTGCGCAGGCGGATCGAAGACGGCGTGATCTCCACCAGCTCGTCGTCCTCGATGTACTCGAGGGCCGCTTCGAGCGAAAGGTTGCGGGCGCCTTTGAGGGTGACCGTCGCCTCCTTGTTGGCGGAGCGGATGTTGGTCAGCGGCTTCATCTTGGTGATGTTGACGGGCAGGTCGTTGTCGCGGTTGTGCTCGCCGACGATCATGCCCTCGTACACCTTGTCGGTGGGTTTGATGAGCATCACGCCGCGGTCGGCGAGGTTCTCGATGGCGTAGGCGGTGGCGGCGCCGCCCTCGGTGGCGACCATCACGCCGTTTTGGCGCCCGGGCAGCTCGCCCATCACCGGGACGTAGCGGTCGAACGTGTGATGCATGATGGCCTCGCCCTGCGTCGCGGTGAGCAGACGCGAGCGCAGGCCGATCAGGCCTCGCGCCGGGGCTTCGAAGATGAGGTGCGAGCCGTGATCGCCGCGGCTCTCCATGTGCTTGATCTCGCCCTTGCGCATGCCCACGAGCTCCATCACGGAGCCCACGCTGGTCTGGGGGCAGTCGATGACCAGCCGCTCGATGGGCTCGTGCATGACGCCGTCGATCTCGCGGAGGATGACCTCGGGCTTGCCGACGCTCATCTCAAAGCCTTCGCGGCGCATGTTCTCGATGAGGATGCCCAGGTGCAGCAGGCCGCGCCCGGAGACGATGAACTCGTCCGACGTGCGCCCCGTCTCCACGCGGAGGGCCACGTTGTGCTGGAGCTCGCGCTGCAGGCGGTCGTTGATCTGCCGGCTGGTGACGTACTCGCCCTCGGCCCCGGCGAAGGGCGAGTCGTTGATGCGGAAGAGCATCGAGATCGTCGGCTCGTCGATGGGCACGCCGGGCAGGGCCTCGGGCGTGGCGGGGTCGCAGATGGTGTCGCCGATGTCCACCCGGTCGAGGCCGATCACGGCGCACAGGTCGCCCGCCTCGACGCTCGCCGCGTCCGTCCGGCCCAGACCGGAGAACTGCTGCAGCTTCTGCACCCGGGCGTTGCGTTTGGAGCCGTCGCGCGCGATGACCGCCACCGCCTGCCCGTGCCGGATCGTGCCGCGGAACACACGCCCGATGCCGATCCGCCCGACGTAGTCGGAGTAGTCGATCGTCGTGATGAGCATCTGCAGCGGGGCCTTGGCGTCGCCGCCGGCCGGGGGCACGTGGTTGATGATGGCGTCGAAGACGGGGCGGAGGTCCTCGCCCTTGTGCGCCAGGTCGCGGGTGGCCCAGCCGTCGCGGGCCGAGGCGTAGACCACGGGGAAGTCCAGCGTGTCGTCGTCAGCGCCGAGCTCCATCAGCAACTCGAACACCTCGTCGATGACCTGGTGCCCGCGCCCGTCGGGCCGGTCGCACTTGTTCACCACGACCACCGGCTTCAGGCCCGCCTCCATCGCCTTGCCCAGCACGAAGCGGGTCTGGGGCATGGGGCCGTCGAATGAATCGACCACGAGCAGGCAGCCGTCCGCCATGCGGAGCACGCGCTCGACCTCGCCGCCGAAATCGGCGTGGCCGGGCGTGTCGATGATGTTGATGCGGAAGGGCGAGCCGTCCTCACGCAGGTAGGTGATGGCGCAGTTCTTGGAGAGGATCGTGATCCCCCGCTCCCGCTCGATGGGGTTGGAGTCCATGATCAGCCCGTGCTGCCCCCCGGCGAGCTTGTCGAGTTCACCGGCGCGGAACATCCCCGACTGCTTGAGCAGCTGGTCGACGAGGGTGGTCTTGCCGTGATCGACGTGCGCGATGATCGCGACGTTGCGCAGAGTGCTGGACATGCGGTGTGGATCTGCCGGTTGGTGGCGTGCGGCCCGTGGGCGTGGCGAACGAGACGCCGCGCCCTCGCCGCGAGAGGCCGTGAGTATATCCACCGAACACGCCCAGAGCGCGTTCCGACCGGTTCAGGACCCGCCCGCGGGGGCGCGCAGGGTGATCACGATGTCGCTGTTGTGGGTGCGATCGTCGACCAACTCGGTGCCCCAATCTACGCGTTCGATGTGGCGTGCGGCCCGCAGCGGGCCGGGCAGAGGAAGCCCGAGCCCGGTGAGGTACTCCACGATCGACACCGGCTGGGCCGCGCCCAGCGAGAGCCAACGCCGCGGCTCATCATCCGCGTCGGGGCCCAGCATCGCGGCAGCGGCCTTTTCATACGACGCCGCGTCGCCCCCGATCACCCACCACGCGGGATCGGGCCCCGCGTTCTCGGGCGTCATGCGCGGGAAGGCCCAGCGGATCGAACGCTCCCGGAGATCGAGCAACGCCAGCGGGCCCGCCGCGGCCATCGCCTCCGGGTCCGCCCCGGACAGGCCCACGACGCGGACCGCATCGGGCGCCAGGCCCTGGAAGTCCTGCCCGGCGACGCCCATGCCCCCAAGCGCCGCATCGATCACGCGGTCGCCGATCGGGGCGAAGGCGGCGCGATCGCGCACCTCGAACGCCATCGCGACGCTGGGGGCGCCATCCTCCGTCAGTGTGACGGCCATCGCGTACCGCCCGCCGAGCGCGGCGAGCGCGGCCGGTTCGTTCTCGAAGTTCGGCAGCATGGCGAGGAAGTCGATGTTCGCGCCCGCCTGCCCCCCCTCGAGTTCGATCGTTGGCCGGTGCTCCATCACGGCGGCGAGCGCGCCGGAGGCGAAGGCGTCGAACCGCGAACGCGCCCATGGGGCAACCGCGTCGAGGTGGGCGAAGTCCGTGCCGGGGCGGGCGTGGACGCGCGCACGAACCGTTCGCCCCTCGTGCGACAGCGAGGCCACCGACCAGCCGCCGATGGGCTCGGGCACGCGGACGTAGACGAGCCCGTCGCCGGGCGGCAGGGCGCGGAGATCGTCGAACTGGGGCGCATCGCGCAGGGTTTGCGGCGCGGCCCGGCCGCGCCCGATCCCCGAGATTTCATCGAGCAGCCCCCGGTCGCCGGCGGGCGCGAGGACAACGCGAGCGACCTCGCCGCGGCGCTGGGTCGTGAGCTCGTACCGGCCACGCTCCACCGAGAGCACCGGGCGCCCTCCGACGATCGTGCGCGGGGCGACGTCGAGACGCTCGCGGAGGCGGCGCTCCGTCGGCGCGGAGATCTCCGAGACGATGGCCCAGCGGATGCCCGCGCCGTCCTCACCGTCGTGCATGCCACGGGCGACGAACACGATGCGCCGACCCAGCAGCGCATCGAACATCGCCGCCTCGCCCATCCCCATCCGGGCGGCGAGTTCGGTCCACGCACGCGCGAACTCGCTGCCCGCGAGCGATTCGCCCGCGATGGCCTCGAACGCGGGGCCGATCGCCCCGGTGCGCAGCCGGGCGAGGTCGTCGAGGATCACCACCACGTCGATATCCGCCGGCATCTCTCCCGCGGCGTCGGCGGCGGGAGGAAGGGCGGCGGCCGCGTGAACGTTGGACGCGACCGTCGCGCAGGCCAGAACGATCAGGCTGCGGATCAGGCGGGAAAGCATGGTTCGCGTTGTCTCAACCGGCTCGGAGGTGGGCCGCACGCGCTTCGATGGGTTCGCTCGAAGCAGGGCGCAGCCAGATCGACCGCGCGTTGGCGGGCTGATCCGCGGGGAAGGCCCGGAGGAACTGCGGCGCGGGGCGGTCCATGGGGGCGACGTATGTACGCACACCGATGCTGGACCAGATGTCGTCGACCTCGTGCGCGGCGGCCGGGCGCTGCGCCGGTTGGGGACGGTCGTTGCGGATGACGATGGCGCCCGCCGCATCGCTCGGGGCGGCGCGGACGGTGCGGACCGCGAGGATGACGCTGCGGAGCCCGTCGGCGACTTCGGCGCCGCCCGACTCCACGACGTTGGTCAGCGGCGCGGGGCGGGCGTTGAACACCACGGCCTCCGGGGCGTTGCGCCGCGCCACGAGACCGATCGTGAGCAGGCCGACCAGGGCCATGACGGCCGCCACGCGGGTCAGCGACACCACGCGGCGAACCCCCGGGTGGAGCCACGCGCGACGATCGTGTACGCGGGCGAGGACGGCGTGGGTGAAATCGGGCGCCTCGGGCGTGCGTCGCAGCGAGTCGACGATCCAGCGCGTGCGGGCGAAAGTTCGCGCTGCGCGAGGATCGTTGCGCACTGTATCGGAGAGCCGGCCCACGCCGTCCTTGTCGATCTCGCGATCGAAGTAGGCGTCGAGCATGCTCGAAAGCTCCGCGTCGGAGACGCGGCGTGGAGTCGCGGGGCGGCGGTTCACGTCCATGCCTCCTCGACGCTGGCGCGCCTCCGGGCGGTGGACTCGAGCACATCGCGCATCTTGCGACGCGCGCGGTGCAGGTGGCTCTTGACGGTGCCCTCGGGCATGCCGATGTGCTGCGCGATCAGCGCGATGGGCCAGTTGTGCTGATGGAACAGCAGCACGACCTCGCGCTGATCCTCGTTGAGCGCGAGCAGGGCGTCCTGGAGGGCGTCGCGTGCATTGTCGCGCGTCTCGCCGTCGATCGTGGGGGCGTCCGGGGCATGGACGGCGCTGCGCCGCGAACCGACGACGTCGCTGTCGTACACCGGCTTGTGCTTCTGGCAGGCGTTCACGTACAGCCGCTTGGCGATCGTGAAGAGCCATGTCGAGAAGCGGTACTGCGGATCGAAGCGGTCGAGGTGGGTCAGCACCCGGACGAACGCCTCCTGCACGATGTCCTCCGCGACGTCGGGGCGGCCCGACATGCGGAGGATGTACGCGTACAACGAGTCCTGATGGGCACGGATGAGCGCCTCGCCCGCGGAGCGATCGCCCGCCGCGGCACGCTCGATCAGATTCCGTTCGTCGGCGCGTAGCATCTGCCACATGGTACACCCCCCCGCGGCCCTAGGTTGCGGGTTTTCGTCCCCCCCAGCACCGTTTCCGCCCCGAGAGCCCCCCATCGACCCCAGACCCGAAAACACCGGCCCAGAGACCCCCGCCCCCGCGGACACGCCCGCCATCGACCCCCGCGCCCTGACGTGGGCCGCGCTGC
>RECZ01000161.1 GCA_007693765.1 Phycisphaerales bacterium
CACGATGGACGACAGGCCCCACCTCGAGCTCTACACCGACGGCGCGTGCTCCGGGAACCCCGGGCCCGGCGGCAGGGCGTACATCCTGCGCCACGCCGCCAGCGGCTCGGGACGCGAGATGAGCGGCGCCGAGCGGGACACCACCAACAACCGCATGGAGCTCATCGCCGTCATCGAGGGCCTGCGGGCCGTCACCCGCCCGAGCGTGGTCGCGGTGTACTCCGACAGCAAGTACGTGCTCGACGGCCTCAAAGAGTGGCTGCCCAACTGGAAGAAACGCGGCTGGAAGACGGCCGCCAAGAAGCCCGTCAAAAACGAGGACCTCTGGCGCTCGCTCGACGAACTCATGAGCGTGCACGAACTCCGGTTCAACTGGGTCCGGGGCCACAGCGAACACCCCGAGAACGAACGCTGCGACCGCCTCGCCGTCACGGCCCGAGAACGCCTCGTGCAGGCATAACCCGCGCGGACGTGCCCGGCGCCGCCGCAAACACGGATCGTGTTCTCGGGCGAGGAGCGACCGGCGCCCCGACAACGAGCCGCGATCGTGAGGGAGCGCTGTTGAGGCCCCGCCCCCCCACGCCCGTGTGCCGTGACGTCGCGCAGCGTCGCCACGATCCGGCGCCACGTGGGCGCCCTCCAACGAAACGCGACTGTCAAGGAGCGTGTTGAGCGCCCGCAAGTCAGCAGCGCCCCGCCCCGGCGAAGAACGAAGAGACGCTCCCTCACAGTCGTGTTTCGTTGGTGGGTGGCACGCCCACGTCTGCGCGGGCATGGTTCCTGGGTGGCATGCCCACGTCCGCGTGGGCATGGTTTCGCGCAGCCGCACATTACACTCGCTTAGCATTTACGCGAGATGCCACTGGATAAGATACGTCACAAAGAAGATCCCAACAAATATCGGAAGAAGGAATGCGGCGCGATCTTTCAATTTTGTCATTCTCGGGCTGGGGCGCGGCTCACCCCGGCGACTGACCCGTAATATATAGAAACCGTGCACAAACATAACATATAGAATCCCGAACAAGCTTAAAATCGACGTGGTGTCAACGACGAAAATTCCAATTGGCCTTGTGTCCGCGTATCGCACTTCTACGATAACCAAGTAGATATTCATGATCAACAAGAAGGCGAACTGGAAGCCCGCATAGGCCACAATCAGAGATCCAAGCCAAAGCCGGCCCCGCCGGGGAAGCCGGCGTAGGAGTTCGTCGGAGCATGGCGGGGTGTTGTTGGAGCTATCCATGGCAGTGCTCTCGGGGGGCGGGCGAGGTCGAGCGGGCGCATCCCACGAAGACGTGGGCATGCCACCCGCCGCTCTAGTGTCCAGAATCGTCGGCTGGATGAACTAGCGGATAATTAGGTAGTGATTGAAGTATGTCAACAACCTCGTTATGAGGGTTATATCTAGCATAGATGAGCGGCGAATTGCCGCGATCATCGAGCGCAGAGGGGTCGGCGCCGAGATTCAGCAGCGTGAGTACGCAATCTACGCTTCCGATCGATGCGGCAAAATGCAGTGGCGTTCTGCCGCCCACGATATATTCAACCCTTGCTTCAGTTTTCGCATTCACGAGAGCCTTGTCATCGCCAGCAAGCATTGGCAGCGCTTCACAAAGCCCGCGTTTTGCTGCAAAATGTATAGGAAGAAATCCTGAGAAATTTGTAGAATATAGTTCCTGGGGCTGGTGCTGGAGCAATAGCCGCAACTCATCCAAGTCTGTTCGATTATGGTCGATATCCCGTATCACATCGAAAATAACGCTTTGAAACCGCGGGAACTCTCGCTCTATAGTGACGGAAGTTCTGAGGGCTAAAATGACAACCGCCGCAAATATTGCGACGAGCAGAATCATTGCCGGTATACGGGTGGTGTTTTTCATGCTGCACATGGTTGGCAATGGTGTCGGCGGGTGGCAAGGTCAATCGAGCCTCTCGTTGTTTGGCGTGGCCAAACGAAGGCTGGGCATGGCGTTCGTCGCACGCGCGTCGGCGCCCAGGCGTGCGGCGTGAGGGGTTCGAGAGGCGCCGCGTGGCGTGATGGTAGTGGGAATCGACCGCGGCGGGAAGAGCATGGGGTCGTTGGGCTCATCGGCGATGCGCGTCAGCCCCCGCCTCTGCGGGCCGCTGTGGGCGTGGGGGATCGGTTGGGTTTGGTCATCCAGAGGCGCGGGCCGTCGGCGCACGAGCCCCGATCGCCGATCTGTTCTCGGACCGTGCGCAATCACTACGAATATCGCACGCCGCGCACACCGTCCAACGCGGCCCGGCCGGCGCTCCGCCGCCGGCGTCGCCCTCGAACCGGTGCGCGAGTGCGTCGATAGTCACCCGATGCGCCGCGGCACAGTCATCCGGATCGGAGTGGTGCTCGCGAGCATGTGCGTCAGCGCCTACTTCATGCCCACCACGCTCGAACGCGTGCTCGGCGCCCCCGGAAGTCCTGTCCCCGGAGCCCCCGGTAGCCCCACGGGCGGCGTCTTCCAGGGCCTGCTGGGCGGACCGGCCCCCGCCGCGGCGGGCGAGCCGGAGGACGACCTCGTCATCTACGGCGCCGACCACCTCAGCCCCGAGGAACGCGCCCGCCTGCTGGAAGAGGCACGCCGCAACCTCGAACGCCCACCGGCGCAGCGCGAAACGGGCGACAACCGGCCGCAACGCCCGGGCGCAGCGCCCGCCGCAACGCCCGAGGGCCTCGACGCCGAGCGCGCCAAGCGCCTCGAAGACGAACTGCGCCGCCTGCTCGATGCGCAGCGGTCGCCGAGATAAGCGCACGACGCACCGGCGCGCGTCTGCGCACACAAACAGCGCCAACGCGCACGGGCACGGGCACACCCGCGCGGCGCCGCTCCGGCGCGGCGCCGTAACGCCGCGACGGCGCGCTGACGGTGTGATTCACGCCAGTTCGGGGAACATCTCGCGCACGACCTTCACGAGGTCCTTCACGTGCGAGACGGATTCGTCCATGAGCTTCTTCTCGCCGGCGTCGAGATCGATCTCGATGACCTTCTCCATGCCGCCCGCGCCCAGCACGCAGGGCGCGCCCACGAAGTAGCCCTTGCCCTTCTGGCCGGGGGCGACGCCGTACTCGTTCTCGCAGTACGCGGCGCAGGGGATGATGCGCTTCTTGTCCTTGATGATGGCCTCGGCCATCTGGACGGAGCCGCTGGCGGGCGCGTAGTAGGCGCTGGTGCCCATGAGCTTGACGATCTCGCCGCCGCCGACCTTGGCGCGCTCGACGCAGGCGTCGATCTTCTCCTTGCTCAGGAGCTGCGAGACGGGGATGCCGTGGACGCTGGTGTAGCGCGGCAGGGGCACCATGTCGTCGCCGTGCCCGCCCAGCAGCAGGGCGCTGACGTCCTCGATCGAGCAGCCGATCTCCATGGCGATGAAGGTGCGGAAGCGGGCGACGTCCAGCGCGCCGGCCTGCCCGAGGATGCGGTTGGTCGGGAAGCCCGTCGCCTTCCAGGCGGTGTAGACCATCGCGTCGAGCGGGTTGCTCACGACGATGACGATGGACTCGGGCGCGTGCTCGCGGATCTGCTCGCTCACGCTCTTGACGATCTTCACGTTGGTCTGGATCAGGTCGTCGCGGCTCATGCCGGGCTTGCGCGGCAGGCCGGCGGTGAGGATGACGACATCCGACCCGGCGATGTCGCGGTAGTCGCTGGTACCCGTCACCATCGAGTCGAACCGCTCGATGGGGCCGCAGCACAGGAGGTCCAGCGCCTTGCCCTTGGCCACGCCCTCCTTGTCGGGGATGTCGAGCAGGACGACGTCGCCCAACTCCTTCGCGGCGGCCCAGTGGGCGCAGGTGGCTCCGACGTTCCCGGCTCCGATGACGCTGATCTTGGCGCGACGCATGCTCGCTGACCTCTCAAAAAGAAGAACGGTGATGGACGTGGCTCGGCTCGAACGGCTCCCGCACCCCGGCGGCGCTGTCACGGGGGCGTCACGGGGGCGCCGCGGGGACGACGCCCGAGGCCCCCGAAGAGGCCCCCCACACGCCGGGGAGGGGGAGGGATCGTAGCGGATTTTTTCGGCGCCGACGCGGCGCCGACCCGCACGAACCCCCACGGGGCGCACGAAAAAGGGGCCCGGACGGTCCCGGGCCCCTCGGGGAGATCTCTCAATGCCGGATCACTCGAAATCGTCGATCGCCTGCAGCAGGACCGAGAGGTCCGCGGTGTCCGCGACACTGTCCTCGTTGAAGTCGACCGGGTTGATAAGCCACTCCGCCACGTCCGCGATGCACAGGTCGTCGTCGTCATTGAGATCGAACGCCATGAGCATCCCGGCCCGTCCACAGCCGTCTTCGACCGAGAAGTAGTACTCGAACGCGACGACTTCGGGCTCGCCGACGATGCTCGTGCAAACGAGCCTGCCGGGGATGGACACAACGCGGTACTCCCCGAAGTCTAGCCAGGGTCCGGAACCCGTGTAGCGGACTCGTAGAACGCGCTGGTTGTTCAGCGGCCCGATGACCGTCGTCGTGACGTTCGCGTTGTACGAAGTCCACTCGGCCAGGATGGGGTCCCACTTTTGGACATTGACGTGGTTCGTGTGCATCCCCTCCTTGCGGATGGGACCGTAAAAGCGCAGCAGCACCTCATCTATATCGAGATTGATGCACTCGAAGCTGGGCCCGTTGATGTCGAGCCCTCTGGTGAAGAAGCCCCCGCCGTTGGCCGGCGTGCACGAGGAGTCGTGCAGCCGGAAGGGAGACACACCGATTGAACCACCGCCGAGTGCGGATGCGAGCTCTGTGTAGGCGCCGTCGGCGATCATGGAGCCGTCGAGTTCGATCTCATTGCTCCCGGTCCCGACGATCACGGTCCCGAGCCATTCACCACCGTTGTTGTTCCGGTTCACGAGGATCTGGTGCGTCAACCCGTCCACGAACGTCTGGTCGTTGAAGTTGAAGACCGGGTCGGGGAACCGCATCACGCCCGCCTCCATGAAGTCATGGCCGATCCGCCACTGCAGCTGCGAGATCGGGCCTTGAAGCACGGTCACCTCCGCGCCGAAATTCTCGAGAATATCAATGTCCCCGGTGACCTCCTTGGCGCGGAGGAACCCGCCGTCGGTGAGCGTGCCCGGGGGCGGGTTGCCTTTGGGCACGTCGCCGCCCCACCCGCCCAGCGTCGTCTCGATTGATCCCAGCCTCTGCGGGCTGTTCGAGAAGGTCAGCAGGTCGATGTCCACCGTGGTCAGATAGCCCGCCGTGATGGTGTCGATCTGCTTGGCGCGGATCAGCGTGGGCTGCCGACCGCCGATGGTGTTGGCGATGTTGATCGTGCCGATGCGGCCGCGATGCAGCGAGTTCGAACTCCCGGCGATGACGTTGCCCCAGAGCGTGCCGTCCGCATCGGCGCTGGCGTTCACGAATGTGACCTGGATCGTATTGATCGCATACGTTGAACTCGCCTCGGTGACGCCCGACACGAAGATGTCCGTGTAGATGTTGCGGTCCGCACGGATCAGGAAGATGTGATCCGCCTCGACCACGCCGCGATCGGTCATGGAGTCGGCGCCGATGTCCAGCGCAACCTCTACGAACCGGAGACGGAGTTCGCCCGTGCTCACGGGGTCCTTGAGGATGCTGAAGAGGTTGCCCGTCGCTTCGACATCGAGGACCGCGTACGACCCCGTGACCTTCACGTGGATCGTGCCGATGTTCGCCAGATTGTCCGCGAAGACCTTCACACGATCGCTCGGGGATGAACTGGCGTACTCGATGAACACGTCGTTGCCGATGACGTTTCCGGCGGACGCCGGGTCGATGGAGATCTGGGCGGAGAGGGCGCCCTGAAAGAGCGGGACCGTCAGCAGCGCGAGCGAACGCGCGCAACGAACAGCACGAGACATGCATGATGACATGCGTGTGTCCTTTCGGAGTTAGTGTCTGTTTGATGTACGAACCCGGAACATTCGCTGATTGCGAACATTTCTTACGAATGTCGCTCCAGCCCCGGCGGAAACAAATCCCGGCAGTGGAAGCAATACCGATGCCAACGCTTGCTGTTGTTTAGTTCATGCGCGCCTCCCCCGCCGCGAAGCGGCCGCGAGCGTCAACGCGAAGAGCGCGGCCCCGCCCGGCGCGGGGACCAACGACGCGATGCGGATGC
>RECZ01000086.1 GCA_007693765.1 Phycisphaerales bacterium
ACCTCATCACGCCCCCCCAACGCCCCGCCCGCGCGGGGCGTTTTTCGTTCCGCGGTGTAGGATGCTGTGTCGGCGGCTGTGGACGGAGCCACTCCGCCAAACCACGGCCGCGTTCGCACCTTGCAGGCTTCCCCATGCAGACAGACGACTACATCGTTCGCCTGGACATGTTCGAGGGGCCGCTCGACCTCCTGCTGCACCTGATACGGCGCACGGAGGTGGAGATCACCGACATCCCCATCGCGACCGTGGCCGATCAGTACCTCGCGCACCTGCGGGGGATCGAGCGGATCGACATCGAACTGGCCGGCGAGTTTCTGGTGATGGCCGCGACGCTGATGGAGATCAAGTCGCGGATGCTCATGCCGCCGGAGCCGGGGCGCGCGGTTGGCGACGACGACGGCGAGAGCGACGGCGTGGCCGCGGACGACCCCAGGGCGGAACTGGTGCAGCAACTGCTGGCGTACAAGCGGTACCGCGACGCGGCGTCCACGCTCGAGCAGCGGATGGCGCAGTGGGAGCGGCGGTACCCCGCGGCGGCGGCGGCGATCGACATGCGCGAGGTGATCGAGAACACCGAGCCGGACCTCGACGTCGAAGACCTGCAGCTCTACGACCTCGTCGAGGCGTTCGGACGCATCCTCGAAACGGTGGACCTCGACCGCGCCTCGCGGGCCACGCACGATGTGGCCTACGACGACACGCCGATCGAGCTGCACGCCGAGGACATCCTCGACCAGTTGCGCCGGCGGCGTGCGGCGCCCAACGCGGCGAACGGGGTCGACGCCGACGGGGAACCGCGGCTCACGCTGCGCGACCTGCTCTCCGGGCGTTCGCGCGGCGAGATGATCGGCCTTTTCCTAGCGCTGTTGGAGTTGCTGCGCCGGCGCTCGGTGACGGTGATGCAGGAGCGCGCGGGGGCCGACGTGCGCATCGGGCTCAACGATGACCCGGACGAGGCGCCCCCGGAAGAGGCGCCCGAGGACGAGAACCCCGAGCCCGGGGCGTCGGCGCAGGATTGATGCGCACCGCGCGGCCGCGACATCGTCTAATCAGCGTGGGGTTGCCCGGCGCAGCGGTTGTCCCGGCGGGTCACCGCGCGGCGACTGGGGCTTCGGCGTCGCCTCGGGCCGCGGCGACGGCGGCGCGGACCATCTCCGGGGTGTAGGCGTCGAATTTGATGGGGCCGTCCTCGAGCGCGGGCCCGAAGATGGCCAGCAGCGGGATGCCGACCCAGTCGAGTTCCTGCAGTTTGCGCCGGCCGGGCGGGTTGTCGCCGGTGAGGTCGATCTTCATCGGGATGACGCCGCGACCGTTGAGGAGCGCCGCGATGTCGTCGCGGTAGAGCACGGCCTGCTCCATCGCCTTGCAGTTGAGGCACCACTCGGCGGTGAACTCGAGCACGACCACATCGCCGCTGGCGATCGCCTCCTCGAAGCGTTCGGGCGTGTAGTACACCCAGTTCACCGGGCCCTTGTCGGTGAAGACGGGAGCGCCGATGAGTGCGATGGCGACAAGTGCGCCGCCGAGCCCGCCGAAGGCGATGCGTCGGCCCGTCGAGCGCGTGATGCGGAACGTGCGCCACGCCATCCAGACGCCGGCGATCACCACGAAGAAGGCGACGAACCACCAGTAGGCGCGGCTGGGCGAGTCGGGCGGGCTGGTGAGCAGGGCCACGAGGCCGATGCCCAGGAAGAACGCTGCCACCGCGAGCATCAGCATGCCCATGACCTGTTTGACGACCTCGCTCGCGGGGCCGGTGCGGGGGACGCGGTCCACCCACTTGGGGTTGGCGCTGAGCACGAAGTACGGCAACGCCATGCCCGCGCCGATGGAGGCGAAGGCGATCATGGTGACGAAGGGCGTCTGCGTCGCCGCCCACGCCGCGGCGCTGCCCATGAAGGGCGCTGTGCAAGGCGTGGAGAGGATCGCGGTCATGACGCCGAAGAGGAACGAGCCGCGCATGGTGTCGTGGCTGGGGTTCACCATGTACGCCGCCTTGGGCAGCCGCACGGTGAAGAGCCCCAGCATGCCGATGCCCATCACCGCGATGAACACGCCCACGCCGATCGCGAACCACGGGTACTGGAACAGGTTGCTGATGGCGGTGAACCCGGAGATGAACGAGATCGCCGCCCCGATGATCAGCCAGAACGAGACCACGCCCGCGGACATCGACAGCCCCAGCGCGAAGCACTTGGCGGGGTTGCCTGCGGCCTGGCTCAGCCCCATGATCTTGATGGGGATCACGGGCAGCACGCAGGGCGTGAGGTTGAGCAGGAAGCCGCCGAGGGCCGCCAGCAGCAGGAGCGTGACGAAGCCGATCGCGCCGGCGGAATCGATCGCGAACTCCAGCCCGAAGGCGTTGAACGCGACGGCGACGCGCCGGGCGGCGAGCTCCCCGGCGAGCATCGCCGCGAAGACGTCGAAGTCGAAGTCGCCGAAGGTGGCCGGGTCGGGCGGTTCGCGCTCGCCGGCGACGGCGCTGAGGGGCACGATCTCGAGTTCGACAGTGTGCGTCTCGCGCTCGGGGAAGAGGCAGCGGGTGTCATCGCACGCCTGGTACGAGACGAGCAGTTCGAGCGTGAGCGGGCCCTCGGGGGCATCGGAGGCGACGATCAACGGCAGGTAGGCCACCGCCCTGCCCGCGTAGGAGGGGATGATGACGGGCTCGCTCCCGAATCGCACCTCAACCTTTTTCGGCTCCGGCCACTGGATGGGCCCGACGTGGGAGATCGCGCCCGGCTGGCTCGTGAGCTCTGCGCGGGTGGGGATCGCCTGCAGCGAACCGAGTTCCGGCGGCACGACGGGCTCGTTGGGCCAGATGTGCCACTTGGGGGCGTGGTCGAAGACGATGGCGACGACGAACTGATCGTCGGGCGCGAGGCGGGTGCGCGAGGGCTTGACGCTGACACGGACTTCCTCGCCGGGCTCGACCGCTTGCTCGCGCTGGGCGCTGGGGCGGAGGTCGAGGCCCTGGGCGAGCGCATCCCCCGCCCCGAAGGCGAGGATGGCGAGCAGGAGCGTCGCGAAACCCAGAGTTGGTGAGCCTAAGGGTGAGCGGCGGCCGGGGCTTGGTGAACGTCGGTGTCTGGTCATCGTCCGTAGATTATGCCCGCGTGGGATCGGATTGTTCCCCCGGGGCGGTCCGAGTCTGCTCGCGGGACGGCGTGCCGCACGGCGGATGCGTGGTTCAAGGGTCGTGGGCGAGGCGTCCGATAGAGGTCTGGTCCGCCCGTGCGCGCGTGTTGCGCGAACGGTGCGCCCGCCGGCCCCCTTGGGACACCCGGCCCTCCCGAGCCCGCACGCCGCGATGAGCGAGATCCTCGACCAGAACGAAATCGACGCCCTTCTCGCCGCGGTCGAGACGGGGGACGTGGTCGAGGAGGAGGAGCGGGCGCCGATCTTCAGCCGGCGCCGCCGCGACTTCAGCAACATCGAGGTGCGCCGGTACGACTTCAAGCGCCCGGAGCGCGTCTCCAAGGACCAGATGCGCTCGCTGCAGATGCTGCACGAGGGCTTCGCGCGGAACTTCGGCGCGGCGCTGTCCGGCTTCCTGCGCACGATCGTGGAGTTCAAGGTCGCCTCGTGCGAGCAGATGACCTACTCGGAGTTCATCAGCGGGCTGCCCAACCCGACGAGCTTCAACTTGCTCTCGGCCTCGCCGCTCGAAGGGCTCATGTGCCTCGAGATCAGCCCGCTGATCATCTACCCGATCATCGACCGCCTGCTCGGCGGCACGAACCACGAGCTGTTCATCCCCCAACGTCCGCTGACGGTCATCGAGGACCGGCTCATCCAGAAGATCCTCGACCGCGGCCTGACGGCGCTGTGCGAGGCCTGGGCGGGCGTGAAGGAGATCAGCTTCGCGCTCAACGGGAGCGAGTCGAACCCGCAACTGGTGCAGATCGTCCCGCCCAACGAGGTGGTGATCGTCATCGGCTTCGAGGTGAAGATGGGCAACCGCGCGGGCACGATGAACCTGTGCATCCCGTACAACGTCATCGAGCCCGTGGTGAGCGAGCTGAGCCGGCAGACGTGGTTCAGCTCCGGCGGCGCGGTCGGCCAGCGGCGCTACCTGCCGCACATCTCGCGGCGCCTCTCGCGTGCGGGCCTGGAAGTGACGGCGATCCTCGCCGAGACCACGATCACGCTCCGCGACCTGATGTCGCTCTCCGTCGGCGACCTCGTCACCACGGAGAAGCCGGCCAGCGGGCACGTGGTGCTGACCGTCGAAGGGCAGCCCAAGCATCTGGCGAACATCGGTCAGTTCAAGGGCCAGCGAGCGGTGAAGATGGTGCGACCCGTCACGCCGCGCGACCTGAACTGATCGCGACCGCGCACGCCCGCGGCGCTCAGCCGGGGTAGGTGCAGGACGTCTTCTCCGTCTCCCACACCGTCACGCTCGCCAGTTCGGCGCCGGCCTCTTTCACGCGCGGCGCCAGCAGGTCGAAGCACACCTTGGCGATGTGCTCGACCGAGGGGTTGAGCCCGCCATCGACGGCGAACTCGCGCGTGTCGGTGTTGAGGTGCGTGTGGTCGAAGCGCTCGATGATCGCCTCGTCCGTCAGGCGTTCGAGGTCGTCGAGGCCGAACGCGGGGGCGCCGTCGCGCAGAGGCACTCGGACCGCCGGCTCGACGCGGTAGTTGTGCCCGTGGCCGCTGGGATTGTTGCACTTGCCGAAGCAGGCGCGGTTCTCCTCATCGCTCATCGCGGGCACGTGCAGGCGGTGGGCCGCGGCGAACTCGAAGCGCTGACGCAGGGTGACGCTGGTCATGTCGTCGGACTCCATCTCTACGCTGTAGGTCGGGCTGAGGCGCCAGCGGACGCGTTCGAGGCGCCCGACGAGTTCGCTGCCCAGCGCGCGCACGATGCCGGGCATCAGGGCGCCGGGCTCGGTCGCGGGCGATTCGGCGCAGGCCCGCTCGATGAGCGGCAACGCTGCGCGGCGTGCGGCCTGATCGATCTCCTTGATATTCACGAAGTACCCGGTCTGCGGGTCCGCCTCGCCGCGGCAGACGACGTCCAACTCGTAGTGGCGGCCGAGCCCGCGCATGGCGGGCCACGCCGCGTACCCGTTGCGGACGGGGCCATGGCTCGCCCCCGCCCCCGGAATGGCTGCCCCCGGGGTGCTTGCGCCCGGGTTGACGCTGAATCGGACCGTCCTTGAGAGGCGAAGCATCGCGTGATCGTACGTCGGCTCGGGGCGCGGCGCGGGGCGTCGGGGGCGTACACTTTGGACCGCTCCGGAACCGGATCGAAGGAGGCCGACGATGGGTTGCTGCGCATGCAAGTGTGGGTCTGGGTGGATGGTGGGCGTGATCTGCGTCGCCGTGGTCGGCGTGGGGATGATGGCGTGCGCCGTCATGCTCAACATGCCGGGTAAGGGCCCCGGCGAGGTCGTGCCCGTGTCGGATCGCGCGGAGCGCGGAGAGGAGGGAACGCCGATGCAGGTCCTCGACTTCACCATGAACCGCATCGACGGCACGCCGCAGGACCTCGCCGAGTTCCGCGGCGACGTCGTGCTGATCGTCAACACCGCCAGTCGCTGCGGCATGACGCCGCAGTACCGCGGCCTTGAAGACCTCTACCGCGAAAAGAAGGACGAGGGCTTCGTGGTGCTCGGCTTCCCCGCCAACAACTTCATGGGGCAGGAGCCGGGCACGGACGAGGACATCGCCGCGTTCTGCGAGCGCAACTACGGCGTGACCTTCCCGTTGTTCTCCAAGATCATCGTCAAGGGCGACGACATGCACCCGCTCTACAAGCGGCTCACGTCGCAGCCTGCGCCGGTGGGCGGCGAGATCCAGTGGAACTTCGACAAGTTCCTTGTGGACCGACAGGGACGCGTCGTGGCGCGCTTCGGGCCGCGCACCGCGCCGACGGACCCGGCCTTCGTGGAGGCCGTCGAGGGGCTGCTGGCGGAGGCTTCGGTCGGCGGTTGAGCGAGGGTGATCGTCGTCACTCGTGCGCAACGTGGCTACGCGATTCGATGAGAAACAGAGATGGGGGAGGAGACGGGCGGGACGCCCGTCCCACTAGGCTCTGTTTGACGGATCCAGTGTTC
>RECZ01000125.1 GCA_007693765.1 Phycisphaerales bacterium
GCGCAGGGCACGAACATCGTGCACGATTGGAACACGGCGTACATGGACACGATCCGGCTCGAGGGCGGGGCGCCGACGCCCGTATCTCGGGTCGGCGCGATGCTGTTCACGTCGATCTACGACACAGTGATGGCGGTTGAGCGCACACACATCCCGTACCACGTGAAGATGCCCAAGCCGGGCCCCGATGTGTCGATGGACCTCGCGGCGTCCAAGGCGGCGCACACGGTGCTCTCGTCGCTGTTCCCGCAGTACAGCGCGATGTACGACGACGTGCTCAACAACTCGTTGCGGCACGCGTCCTCGCCGGCGCAGCGCAACGCCTCGTTCATGCTCGGTGAGCATGTTGCGAACCAGATCATTGCGCTCCGCGCCAACGACGGGCACGACGGCCCGATGGACTACACCCCCGGCACGAACCCCGGCGATTGGCGCCCGACGCCACCGGACTTCGAGATGTCCCCCTTCACGCCCAAGTGGGGCAAGGTCACGCCGTGGGCGATGACCAGCGGCGACCAGTTCCGGCCCAACGGCGTGATGGGCTACACGAACATGGCCGACCTGCTCGCTAGCCAGGAATACACCGACGCCTTCAACGAGGTGAAGGAGCTCGGCTCCAAGAACAGCGCCACGCGCACGGCCGAGCAGACCCAGATCGGCTTCTTCTGGGCGAACGACGTCGACGGCACGTACAAGCCGCCGGGACAGAAGAGCAACATCACGGGCGAGATCGCGGTGCAGGCCGGCTTGAACACCGCCGAGACGGCGCGCCTCTTCGCGATGACCTCCGTCGCCATGGCGGACGCCGGCGTTGCGGCGTGGGACGCCAAGTACCTGACGGACATCGACCTGTGGCGCCCGATCACGGGCATCCGCGAGGCGGACACGGACGGCAACCCCAACACCATCGCCGACCCCACGTGGGAGGCGCTCAACCCCTTCAGCCCGCCCTTCCCGGCGTGGGTGTCCGGGCACGCGACCTTCGGCGCCGCGCACGTCGCGGCGCTGATCGCCTTCTTCGGACAAGACGGCATCGGCCAGACGATGACCATCACCACCGAGGACCCGTTCTACCTCGAGTTGGGCGTCGGCAACTCGCGCGAGTATGAAGACTTCACCACGATGGCGCTTGAGAACTGGCGCAGCCGGATCTACATCGGCGTGCATTGGGATTTCGACGGCCTCGAGGGCAACCTCATGGGCACGGCGATCGGCGAGTGGGTCGCGGCCAACTACTTCGGCATCATCCCCGCGCCGGGCTCTGCGCTGCTGCTCGGGCTCGGCGGGCTCGCCGCTGCGAGGCGTCGGCGCGCTTGACGGGTTGATCGGCGTCCAGATCCTTGGGGCGCGTTCGTGAGACACACTGAAGAGCCCAGGGACTTGGTCCCTGGGTTTTCTTGTGGTTACGGCGCTTCGTGGACCGTCTGTCCGGCCAGCACCGTCTTGACGACGCGGACGTTCTTGATCTCGTCGTGGGGGATCTCCAGCACGTCGCGGTCGAGCACGACGTAGTCGGCGAAGAAACCGGGGGCGATGGTGGCGGTCTCGTGGTTGTAGTGGACGGCGAAGGAGGCGCCGCGGGTGTAGGCGCGGAGCGCTTCTTCGACGGTGATGGCCTGCTCGGGGACGAAGATCTCGCCGTCGAGCGTGCGGCTGGTGACGGCGGCGTGGATGCCGAGGAAGGGGTTGGGAGACACGACGGGCCAGTCGCTGCCGAAGGCGAGCACGGCGCCGGTGTCGATCAGTGTGCGGAAGGCGTAGCTGGTCTGGAGGCGCTCTTCGCTGAGGCGTTGGGCGGCGTAGCGGCCATCGTCGGCCTTGTGAAGGGGCTGCATGCTGGCGATGACGCCGAGCTCCGCGAAGCGGGGGAGGTCTTGTGCGCGGACGTGCTGGGCGTGCTCGACGCGCGGGCGCACGCGCTGGCGGGTGCTGGCGGGGATATTGGCGAACCAATCGAGGATGGTGGCGTTCGCCCGCTCGCCGATGGCGTGCACGATGGGCTGCAGCGACATCTGTGCGCCGCCGAGGATGATGTGCATGAGGTCGCCGCGCTCCGCGAGGGAGAGGGGCATGCCGGCGTTATCGTGATCGTGCGGGTCATCGAGGTAGGGCTCGAACTGCCACGCGGTGCGGGCGCCGAGGGAGCCGTCCATGTAGCCCTTGAAGCCGATCACGCGGACGTTGGGGCTCATCTGCCGGTTCTCGAAGCACCAGCGGAACATGGCCTGCCACTCGAGGGGCTCCGCGAGTTGTTCGGAGACGGAGGCGTGAACGCGGAGGGTCAGTTCGCCGTCATCGTCCATGGGCGCGAGCACGCGTTCGAGCGTGCGCCGGGTTTCGATCGCACCGACCTGCGTCACGCCGTAGGCGTTGAGCTCTCGCTGTGCGCGGAGCATGAGCGCGCGCAGGGATTCGTCGCTGCGCTGAGGTATGAGATCGCGGATGAGGGCCATCGCCTCTTCGTAGATCGCCCCGTACGGCTCGCCGTCGGGCGTGCGGCCGATGCGCCCACCGGGCGGGTCTTCGGGGCCGTCGCGGGTGATGCCCGCGGCGAGCAGAGCGGCGCGCCCTGCGATGAGCATGTGCCCGTCCATGCGCACCAGCGCGGCCCTGCGCCCGCCTGTCGCCTCGTCGATCTCCTCGGGCGTCGGGTGACGCGTATCGGGCCAGCTCTCCGCGGACCAGCGGCCGCCGATGACCCACTCATCGGGGCCGAGCGTGTTGGCGTGGTCGCGGAGTCGGGCGAGAAAGTCTTCGCGACTCGTGGCGTCACGGAGCGAGAGGGAGCCCAGGAGCTCGGCCGCGTTGCCGAGGTGGATGTGTGCGTCGGTGAGCCCTGGGAGGATGCGGGCGCCGCCTGCGTCGATGACGGTGGTGTCGTCGCCGATAAAGAGGCTGGCGGTGGCGTTGTCGCCGACGTACACGAAGTGCTCGCCGCGGACGGTGATCGCCTCGGCGCTGGGCGTGCGCGGGTTGGCCGTCCAGACCTTGGCGTTGAGTATGACCGTGTCGGCGGGCGGGGGGCGGTGCTCCGGCTGCGCGACGGCGGCCGTTGCGATTGTGGCGGCGGCGGAAAGAAGAACGAGCGTCCAAGGGCGCTGCATGGTGCGGTCTCCGGTTTCGATTTCGTTCCGCTTTCACTGTACCGCCACGTCGGCCGTCCGGCCGTGCAGCGCTTCGGTGAAGCGGGCTCAGAACAGCGAGGGCTGCTCGTGGTCCCGGTCCTCATGCGGCTCCGCCGGCGCGAGGGAGACGGGCTCGATGCAACTGGCGTCGTCGTTGACGACGCTGTTGACGCGCGGGGAGACGGGGTAGATGTCGAGATTGTCGGTGGGGGTGGGCGCGAGCAGGGCGACGACGTGCTTGAGGTCCTGTTCGACGGGGTGAAGCCACGTGTCCCAGCCGCGTTCGTCAAGGATGACGGGCATGCGGTCGTGGATTTGGCGGATCATCTCGTTGGGCAGCGTAGTGAGGATGGTGGACGACTCGATCTGCTCGCCGTTCTCACCGGTCCAGACCGTCCAGAGCCCGGCGAACACGAAAGGGCGCCCATCGCGCCGTCGGATGTAGAACGGCTGCTTCTTGAGCCCCTCGCGCTTCCACTCGTAGAAGCCGGAGGCGGGGATGAGGCAGCGGCGTTCGCGCATCGCGGCGCGGAAGGCGGGTTTGGTGGCGGCGGTTTCGGAGCGCGCGTTGATGAGGCGCGGCCCGATGGCGGGGCTCTTGGCCCAGGACGGGATGAAGCCCCAAGTCAGGTGGTCGAGGCGGAGTTGCCCGTCGATGTTGCGGAGCACGGGCACGGATTGCGTTGGGGCGATGTTGTAGCGAGGCGGGAGCATCGCGCCCACGTCGATGCGCAGCAATGTGCTCAGCGCATCGGGTTTAGAGATGAGCGTGTAGCGTCCGCACATGCCAGAGAGCCTGCCTTCCCGGTCGTGCGGCGCGGGCCGCGGGGTCGTCAGCCGGACCGTTGGCGTCATCGGTCCGGCTGACGACTCTATCGGCGGAGCAGGGGGGTGTCAGCGTTCTTCTTCGGGAATCCCCATGCCGCGACGGTCGGGATATGCCGGTCGCTGCGGCGGGATATACGGACGCTCCGAGATCTCCTTGAGGATCTGCTCGATGGCGGCGTCGAGTTGGGGATCGCCGCCGTCGACCATGAGCGCGGGATCGTCGATCACTTCG
Organism: Phycisphaerales bacterium; assembly: GCA_007693765.1. GTDB lineage: Bacteria > Planctomycetota > Phycisphaerae > Phycisphaerales > UBA1924 > RECZ01. Next base: position 4,186 of record RECZ01000125.1, read on the forward strand.
ATGTCGGGATCAACGCCGTGCCCCTCGATGCCCCAACGCCCGTCGGTGTAGTAGAACCCGAACGTGGGCGCCACGATCGAACCCCCGTCGATAAGGGAGGGGTTGCCGGAGATGCCGACAAGGCCGCCCCACGTCCGTGTGCCGACGAGCTTTCCGAGGCCCGCCTGCCTGAAGTAGAAGGGGAAGGCGTCGCCGCCGGAGCCGGCGAGCCCGTTGATGAGCATGACTTTCGGCCCCTGATGCGAGTCGGGCGGCCAGGCCCAGTCCTTGCCGTCGCGCCGGGCCCAGTAGTTGACGCGCGGGCGGTTGAGGAGCTCGATGAAGCGTGTCGGGATCTGCCCGCCGCCGTTCCAGCGCTCGTCGATGACCAGACCGGGCATGTGGCGCTGGCCGTAGAACTGTCGGATGAGGTCGTTCTGGCCGTCGACGCCGGTGTTGGGGACGTAGATGTACCCGGCCTTGCCGTCCGTCTGTTCGTAGACGTACTGGCGGTTGGCCTCGATCCATGCGCGGTACCGCAGGTTGACCTCGTTGGAGAGCAGCGTGACGACCACGTCGCGCGCCTCATCGTTCCATTCCGGGGTGTCGCTCACGGTGATCGTGACGGTGCGTCCGGCCATGCCCTGGAATGCGGCCCACGGGTCTTTGGAGGTGTCGACGGGCGCGCCGTTGACGGCGAGCAGGTAGTCGCCCTCGTTCACGTCGACGCCGGGCTCGCTGAGCGGGCCACGGGCGTCGGCGTCCCACTCGGCGCCCTCGTAGATGCGCGCGAATCGGTAGGCGCCGTCGTGGAGCTCGTAGTCTGCGCCGAGCATGCCGACCGTGACGCGGGGGCCTCTTTCGACGTCTCCCTCGCGGTAGTAGGCATGGCCGACGTTGAGTTCGGAGATCATCTCGGCGATGACGTAGCCGACGTCCTCGCGTGTGACGCAGTCAACGAGCATGGTCGCGTACGTGTCGCGAACAGCGGGCCAGTCGACCATGTGCAGATTGGGGTCGTAGAAGTAGTCGCGCATGATGCGCCACGCGTCGTGGAAGAGCTGCGTCCACTCTTCGCGCGGGTCGATCATGGCGGTCATTCCCGCGGTGACGACGGGCTTGCCGGAGGCGCCCGCGCTGGCGTCCTGGATGCTGAGGTTCGAGCCCTGACGGACAAGGATCTTCTTGCCGTCCGCCGTCATCGTGTAGGAACCGGCGCCGGTGGCGACGGTCTTTTCTTCTTTCTTTTCGTCGTTGATGCTGAAGAGGCGGATCGAGGGTGTCTCGTTCGAACCGCGGAAGCCGCGGCGGACGTAGAGCAGGTCGCCCCGGTCGTTGACCGAGAGCGAGCCGAAGTTGCCGTTGGGCACGGGGATGAGCATGGCGCGCCGCTCGAAGCCCTCGACGTCGATTTCCACGGTCTCGCGGGCCTTGGCGATGGTGGCGGGGGTGGCGCCGGCGCCATCGCCGGCGACGGCGGTGCGCTTCGCGGTGAAGGACGCGGTCACGCCGAGCTCGGCGACGGTGAGCGTGCCGGCGACATCGCTGCCGGTGATCGTGCCGGCGCCCATGACGGCGGGGCCGCCGGGGATGGTGACGGTGAAGGCGATGCGCCCGCTGGCCTTGTCGTAGGTTCCGGAAGTCAGCGGCCCACCGCCGAGCGCCGTGTTCAGGGCGCCGGTGAGAGAGCCGTCGTCGGCGAGGTTGAGGTTCAGCGTGAAGGGCATCCCTCCGGGCGGGACGGGCTCGGGCCCGGTGAGCGTGCCCTCCCACGTGCCGGAGACGCCGTCGTCGGGCGCGGGCGGGGCGTCGTCGGCTTCATCGCCGTTCCCTTCCCCGTTCTCGTCGCCGTTTTCGTCGTCTTTCTTGGTCTCTTCCTTCTTCCATTCTTCCTCGTCGCTCTTGGGCAGCCACGGCGATTTGACGTCCTCACGCAGTGGGGCGACGAGCAGCACTTCCGTGGCGCCGTAGATGAAGGACGTGTCCAGTTCGCCGTACATGGGGCTGAAGCGTCGGTTGCTCGAGAAGTAGAGGAAGTCGCCCTTGCGGTCGAAGACGGGGTTCTGCGAGGAGAACATGGGGTCGGTGAGCCGGTGCTTCTCGCCCGATTCGAGGTTGTAGACGTAGACGGAGGAGTTCTGCGTGTCCTCACCGCCGCGGGCCCAGGTGATCCAGTTGCTGTCGTGCGACCAGTTCACGCTCTGCGGCGAGCCCCAGGGGTCGCGGTCGGCGAGGATCGTCTCACCGCTCTCGATGGTGTGCAGGAAGAGGTTGCCCGCTTTGTCGGTGAAGGCGATGACCTCGGAGTTGGGAGACCAGTTGGGCGCGAAGAGGAAGCCGTCGCTGTCGGAGGTGAGTTGCTTCACCTCGCCGCGACCGTCGGACTGCATGATGTAGAGTTCGTACTCGCCCGTCTCATCGGAGAAGTAGGCGATCCATCGCCCGTCGGGGCTCCACGCGGGGTTGCGCTCGGCGACGCCGCTGGTGCGCGTCATGTTGCGGGGCGAGCCGTGCTCGGCGGGGAGCGTCCAGATGTCGCCGCGGGCCTCGACGACGACGCGTCGTGCCGAGGGCGAGATATCGGAGTTGGTGATGGACGACCGCACATCGACGGCGCGCTCGCGGATGGTGGGGCGGGCGCCGGGGATGATCACCTCGACGATGCGCGACGTGCCGGCGCGGATGTCGTAGAGGTACAGGTCCTTGCCGTACTGAAAGACGATCTCGCCCGTGCCGCGCGGCCCGGGGCCGATCGACGGCCACTTGACGTCGAACTCGCTGAAGCGCGTGAGCTGCCGACGCTGCCCGGAGCGCGGGTTGTACGACCAGATGTTGAGCCGGTGCTCCGGCCCGCCGTCCGAGAGGTAGTACAGGGTGTCGCCGTGCCACATGGGGATCGTGTCGGTGCCTTCCCATTCGGTGGCGCGACGCGAGGTGTTGTCGTTCAGGTTGAAGAGCCAGATGTCCGTCGCCATACCGCCGCGGTGGCGCTTCCAGGTGCGGAAGTCGCGGGTGTGGGGCGTGTAGGCGAGCCACTGCCCGTCGGGGCTGATGGCGCCGACCGCGCCGTAGGGGACTGGGAGTTGTTCGAAGTTGCCGCCCGTGGCGGGGACGGTGAAGAGTTGCGTCTGCCGCGTGAGCCCGCCGAGGCCGCTCATGTGGAAAATCAGCGACTCACCGTCGGGCGTCCATCCGTTGAGCGTCTCGGCGCCGGGGTGGTGCGTGACGCGCGTGGGTATGCCGCCGTGCATGGGGACAACGTAGATGTCGCTGTTGCCGTCGTAGTTGCCGACGAACGCGATCTGCGTGCCATCGGGGCTGAACTTGGGGAACATCTCCATGCCGGGCGGGCTGGCGAGGGGCTTGGCGAGGCCGCCGTCGCGGGACACGACCCAGATGTCGTTCGCGTACACGAAGGTGATGTGCGTCGTGCCCACATCGGGGAAACGCAGCATGGTGGCGTGGGGCTGCACATCGGCCAGCGAAACAGTGGCGCCGGGGGCGACTGCGGCCAGCGTGGCGAGCAGCGCACACGCCGCGTTTCGGGTGCGGGAGAGCGACCGGAGGATGGTTTGCATGGGGGAGTGTTCCCGTCTCGTACGGTGTTCGGAGGGGTGAGCGAGAGAAGGTTGTACCAGACCGGCCGGGCGCGGTTGACGATGCGCCCTTCCGAGGGCGTTGGCGTGACGGTCCGCGTTGGGGAGGGTCGCTGGCTGGTTCCGAGCGCCGTGGGGCGGCCCCGCGTCAGCCGATCTTGCGCACGAGGGCGATGCGCCGGCCGAAGGGCTCGAACCCGGCGCGATCGTAGAGCCGCAGGGCGGGGGCGTTGGCGGTGTCCACCGCGCAGGTGACGGTGGGCTCGCGCCGCTTGTGGGCGATCGAAGCGAGGGCGAAGTCCAGCAGCGGCGCGGCGATGGCGCGCCCGCGGAGGCGGGGGGAGAGGCCGAGGTAGACCAACTCGACGTGCTGCTGCGCCGGGCAGGGGTTGAACAGCATCGCGCCCTCGGGGCGGTCGTTCTCGGTGATGATCCACCAGTAGGCGGCGTCGAACACGCCGGTGGCGCGGTGGCTGTCGAGCACGTCGCGGGTGTCGCGCAGGGCGCAGAGTTGAGGGCAGTCAAGCGTGTCTTCGTACGTCCGATCCAGCGCCTGCAGGAGGCGGTGGTCGTCGCCCTTGCGCCAGCGGTGCAGCCGCACGCCCTCGGGGAGTTCCGGCGGCGCGGGGGCGCGCGGCGGACGCGGAGCGTTCGGGCGTTTCAGGTACGCGAGGTCGGCGATGCGCGAGAACCCTGCGCTGAGCATGGCGCTGAGGATGAGGTCGTCCCCGGGTTCGAGCAGGGCCTGCGCGAGCGCGGCGCCGTCGGTGTTCGCGCAGGCGTGGTCGATCACGCTTGAGAGTTCTTTGGCGTCGTCCTCATCGGCGGGCGACGAGGTGAAGAGCATCAGGGTGCGCCCCGCGCCGGCGGTGGCGAGGCAGACGTGGCGCACGCGGGCGCCGTCGGGGGCGACGCTGGCCCACATGTTTTTGAGGTCGATCCGGTGGGCCTGCGCGACGGCGAGGAACCGCTTGGCCGCGACCATGGTGTCGCCCTTGGCGTTTCGTTCGACGAGCCGCTGTGCGGCGAGGAGGCGGAGGTCGTCGTCGGCGCGCAGCACCCTCCACGGGGCGGCCCGTGGCGATGCGGGGGGTGGGCTGGTGTCGTTTTGCGGGGCTGTGGACATGCGTCGCGTGTGGTCACGGGGGGGCGGGAGGCCGACCGGTGTTCTTGGTTCGCCGCGGAACATGGTAGGGGGTGTGTGCGAACGGCTCTGCTTCGGCGGGTGTCGCGCAAGCCGCTACACTGCCCGAAAGACCCCGCGGCCGCGTGCCCCAGCCCGCGGCGGTCCACGAACGCACTTCCCAGCCCACGGAGCCGATCGTGAGTCGATCCTACCTGCGTGCCATCTCCCGGCGTTGTCTGGCCGTGCTGCGTTTCGGCGCGGCCCCGCTGTTGCTCTGCGTGCTGACGCTCCAGAGCGCCGGCGCCCCCGAGCCCTCTCCGACGCCGACGCGGTGGGAGCTTGATCTCCGGCCCGGCCCGCTGCGGGTGGGGATGGTCGACGTCAAGGACGTCGGGCCGCGTGCGTTCTTCTACATGCCATACATGGTGGTCAACAATTCCGGCGAAGACCTCTATTTCGCTCCCTCCTTCGAGCTGGCGACGGACGACGGCGCCCTCATCCGCTCTGGGCGCGGCGTGCCTCTCGAGGTCACTGAGGCCCTGATGGCCCGTCTGGAGAACTCGTTTCTGGAGGATCAGATCTCGATGATCGGAGTGCTCCGGCAGGGCATCGAGAACGCCCGCGAGGGCGTGGTGGTCTGGCCCGCGAACAACCTCAAGGTCAGCGAGGTCGTCGTGTATGCGATGGGCTTCAGCGGCGAGACACGCCGCGTGGCCCTTCCGGACGCCTCCGGGGAGGGGGAGCCGCGGGAGGTGGTGCTCCGGAAGACGCTGATGCTGGTCCACCCAACCCCCGGGGAACTGACCCTGAAGGGCAACCGCCCGCTGGAGCGGACGGTCCAGCGCTGGATCATGCGCTGAAAAGCGGCTATATTCCTCCCCCCGTCCCCGAGGTCGCCCCGGTGGTCGGGTTTCTGTCAGGGGCGACGACCCGGGTGATCCCGCCGCACGCACGCATCCACGAGGCACGATTTCGTCATGGCACACAAAAAGGGACAGGGCTCGACCAAGAACGGGCGCGACTCCAACCCGCAGTATCTCGGGGTGAAGCTCTACGGCGGCGAGTTCGCCAAGGCCGGCGCGATCATCATCCGTCAGCGTGGGACGCCGTTCAAGCCGGGCTTCATGGTGAAGCGCGCCACGGACGACACGCTCTTTGCGCTGTGCGACGGGCACGTGGTCTTCTCGGGTCGGCGCGTCGATGTGAACCCCGTCGATCCCGACACCGCACGCCCGGCGCGCCTCGTCGCGCAAGGCGCGGCCTGATCAACTACCCCACACGCATCCGCGAGGGCGCATTGCGCATCTGCGCGGCGCTCGGGCGCGCATGACATGTTCGCTGACCACGCCGTCATCCATGTGAAGGCCGGCGACGGGGGGAACGGCTGCGTTTCCTTCCGGCGCGAGAAGTACATCCCCAAGGGCGGCCCAGACGGCGGCGACGGCGGCAAGGGCGGCGACATCGTGATCGTTGCCGATCCGAACGTCGTCACGCTGCTCGATTTCCGCGGACAGCACCACTGGAAAGCGACCAACGGCCAGCCCGGCATGGGCAAGCACATGCACGGCGCCGACGGCGAGGACAACGTGCTGCGCCTGCCCGCGGGCACGCTGATCTACAACGACGAGACCGGGGAACTGCTGCTCGATCTGCAGCCCGAGGAGACGGTCGTCATCGCCAAGGGCGGCGCTGGGGGGATCGGCAACGATCACTTCAAGAGCGCCACGAACCAGGTGCCGCGGGAGTCCACGCCCGGCGAGGACGGCGAGCGGTTCACGCTGCGTCTCGAACTCAAGCTCATGGCGGATGTGGGCCTCGTGGGCATGCCCAACGCGGGCAAGTCGACGTTCCTGTCGTCCGTCACGCGGGCGCGGCCCAAGATCGCCGACTACCCGTTCACGACGCTCGCGCCGCAGCTGGGCATCGCGGAGCTCGACAACGAGCGGCGGATCGTGATCGCCGACATCCCGGGGCTGATCGAGGGCGCAGCGCAGGGCGTGGGCCTGGGGCACGACTTCCTGCGCCATATCGAGCGCACGCGCGTGCTGATCCACCTGCTCGACGTGCAGCCGCCCGACGGCACAACGCCGGCGGAGAACTACCGAGTCATCCGCAAGGAATTGGCCGAGCACTCCCCGGCGCTGGCGGAGAAGCACGAGATCATCGCCCTGAACAAGCTGGACCTGCTGGCCTCCGACGAGGAGCGTGAGCAGGCCGTGGGCGATCTTCGCGCCGAGCTGCGCGTCGGGCACGACGTCGAGGTGCTGGGCATCAGCGCCGCGACCAAACAGGGGGTCCGCCCGCTGCTCGAGGCCTGCTGGCACGGGCTGCACCCGCAGCGGGACTGATTCCCGGGCCATCGGCGCCCGCCGGCTCATCTCACTGAATGCGGCCCGGTTTTCGGGCGATATGACACGCGTCCGGGCTCCGCACACCCAGCGACAGGGCTCCCCATGCGCGCGGCGATGAGATGCTTCAAAAGTTTCGGGGCCAAGGCGAGCGTCAGCGGTAAGCCTCGCAACGTCGCGGCCATGCTCGAGTCGGGCATCTGCCGCATGCGCTGGGTGCTGGCCTTCACCGGCGCCATCAAACTGATCGACGGGGCATTCACGCTCGGCGGCGTGCTGGAGATCTCGGCGTTGGGCCGGACGCTGGATTTCGTGCTGACCGATGCGTTCCCGGTGCTTACGTCGGTGGTGTTCCTCGTTCTGGCCCGGGGCGTGCTGAGCGTCCGCTGGGCGAGCCTGTTGTGCGTGGGCGCCGTGCTGGGGTACGCGCTGCCCGTCGCGGTCGGCGTTGGGCTGACGGGCGCCGATCAGCAGTTGATCTCGATACTGAGCGGGACGCTGCTCGTGCTGATGATCATCACGCCGCTGCCGATCTCAACGCTCATCGTCCTCGGCGCGTTGTCCATCGGCGTGGCGGTGGCGATCGAAGTCAGCCCGCTCGGACTCCGCCCGGCGTCGTTCGGGGCGCTCTTCGCGTCGTGCTGGTTCCCCGCGGCCATGATTGCGTTGGGATCCTCGATCAACCACTGGCATGCGCGGAACTTCCGCATGATGTGGCTGGCCCAGTGGCGGTTGCGTCGGCAGCAGGAACGCATCCTGCGCGAGCAGGCCCTGACGCAGCGGCTTCTGGTGAGCGTGCTGCCCGAGCCCGTGGCGCGGGAACTGCAGGAGACGGGCGCGTGCCGCGCGCAGCTCGAAGAGGTGTGCATCATCTCGTGCGACATCGTCCGCTTCAGCGAGCACTGCGCCCGCCTGCCCGCGCAGTTGGTCGTCGAGGAGCTCCGGCGCTTCCGGCGCGGGTTCGATGAGTGCTGCGCGCCGCACAACGTCGAGACCATGCCCTCGCAGGGCGACGGGATGCTGGGCGTGGCGGGGCTGTGGTCGCACCATCACAAAGAACTGCGGCGGCCGGTGATCGACGCCGTCCTCGCGATGCTGGCTTTCACCGCCCGAATGGGCGACCCCGACGACGACAACCGCGACCCCGAACTGCTGTGGGCGGCGCGGATCGGCGTCCACGTCGGCCCCGTCGTGACGGGCGTGATCAACGCCAAACGGCTCGCCTTCGACGTCTGGGGCGAGACGGTCAACATCGCGGCCCGGGTGCAGCAGGGCGGGCGCCCGCGCGGGGTGCTCGTCTCCGAGCGGGCGCTCTGGGCGACGCGGGGGGTGTTCGAGCACGCCCCGCTGCGCGAGATCCAGGTGAAGAACAGCCGCGTGAGGGTCGGCGAAGTCACGGGGATCGCCGCACCGTTCCGCGATGCGCACGGCGCCCCGAACGACGAGTTCCGGCGCATCTACCGCGCCGAGGAGCACCCGCTCATCAACCCCGATGCTTCAGCACACGCCGCGTGAACGTGGGCTTCATGGCTCCGACGGCGCAAAGTGCGCAAGCCATTCCGCGTTGCCCTCCTTGTTGCCCTTCGAGGCGCCGCCCCGCACGGGGGACCGGACGACGCCGAGCATGCGCACGCCCATCGTCGGGGCCTGCTCGATCACTCGGTCGGTGATGCGCTGGGCGTCGGCCTCGTCGAGCACGCCCTTGCGCGTGCGCACGTCCTCGAACCCCGGCCCCAGCGCGGGGCCGAGTTCGTAGTGGGGCTTGATCAGCGTGACGATCGACCCGCCGGGCGCGAGCCACGCCAGCGCCGCCGGGACCGCCTTGCGCTGGGGCGTCCAGCCCATGTCAATGACGACGAGGCGCACGCCGCCCGCCGCACGCACATCGTCGGGCACGGGCGCGTGCAGGGCGTTGGTGCGCTCCATGACCACGACGCGTTCGTCCGTGCGCAGGCGGTAGTCGAGGGCGCCGTAGCCGGTGTCGACGGCGTAGACGCGCGCTGCGCCCGCGCGCAGCAGGCAGTCGGTGAAGCCGCCCACGTTGCAGCCGAAGTCGGCGCACACCATCGCGGCGGGGTCGATGGAGAAGGCGTCGAGCGCGTGGCGGAGTTTGAGGGCGCCGCGACCGACGTAGGGACGTTCTTCTGGGGCGCCGGTCACCGGGGGCTCAGCCGGCCTTGCCGTCGGCGCCGACGCCCACGATGGCGACGCCGAGCTCGTCGGCGAGGGCGATGGTGTCGGGCTTGTCGACGATGATCACATCGCCGGTGGCGATGGCGACGCAGCGCGAGCCGGCGGCGTGGAGGTTGCGGATCGTCTCCTGCCCGATGGTGGGCACGTCGGCGCGGCGGTCGTGGTTGCGGCGTGCGCCCTTGAGCAGCACCCAGCGGCGGCCCTTGCAGAGGGCGCCGGCGCGTTCGATCATCCGGTCGGTGCCCTCCGCGGCCTCGACGGCGACCACGTCGCGCTCGCGCACCGCGACGGACTGGCCGATGTCGAGGTCGAGCACATCGCGCAGCACGGGCCACGCGAACTCGATCTCGGAGCGCTCTTCGGGGGTGGGTGCGCGTCGCGTCATGGCGCCGTGGTCGGCCATGTGATCCTCGATGAAATGCGTGGAGTCGAGCAACTGCACGCCGCCGTCGGCCAGCGTGTCGGCGAGCGCGGCGAGGAGCGCGGGCGAACGCCGGTCGTGTCGGAGGCGACGATACCACACGAGCGCCGTCCGCACGTCGGGCATGTTGCGGAGCATGCGCAGCGGGTCGTGCATGTGCTGGGCTTTATCGACGCGCCCGACCATGACGGCGTGGGTGACGCCCATGCGTCGCAGCGCACGCACCCACGCGCCGAGGCGAAGCAGAGGCACGCGGCGGACGTCCTCGCAGTGGCGCTGGAGGGCTTCGTCGCCCAGGCCGTTGATCGAGAGCCCGACGACGCGGTGCCCGGCGCGGTGCATCCCTCGGGCGACCATCGCGGGCAGGCGACCCTCGCCGGCGATGACGCCGAGCGTGGCCGGGGGGGCCGGGGGCGCGGGAGGCGCCGGTGGGTTGGGCGCGGCGGGTTGTCGGGTGCGCGAGGAGCGAGCGGTGAGCGCGGGCTCAGATGTGCCCGCGGCGGTGACGCCGGTCTCGGGTGCGTGGGGGTGGCCCGGGGTTCTGGCCTCCGTTCGCGTCATACGCCGTCATCGTACACAGCCCTCCCGGGCGCGCCCACGCGGGGGCCCCGGGCTTGGGGCGGCTACAGTGGCGGCATGGGCGATCTGGAGTGGTACAGCGAGGGACTGCGGTTTGAGTGCACCCAGTGCGGGGCCTGCTGCACGGGGGCGGAGGGCTATGTCCTCGTCAGCGATGAGGAGAGCAGGGCCATCGCCGCCCGCATCGGGATGAGTGTGGAGGCCTTCCGTCGGAAATACACGCACATGACGCCCGCCGGGCGTTCGCTGACCGAGGTCGTCACGGAGCACGGGCGCGACTGCGTCTTCCTCGACCGCGAGAGCGTCCCCGGCAAGGCGGTGTGCTCTCTGTATGAGGACCGGCCGATGCAGTGCCGCACGTTCCCGTGGTGGCCGGAAACCCTGCGTTCCGAGAAATCGTGGGCGCGCACCGCCAAGGCGTGCGAGGGCGTGGGGCGGGGCTCGGTGGTGCCGATCGAAGACATCCGCATCGACCGCGATGCGCAGGCCGCGTACGACGCGCGGGTGCGGCGCGCCGCTTCGCGATGAACCCGCGCGATGCGCACATCGACGACGCCACTCTCGCCGCGGCGTGGCTGCGCAGCGCCCGCGATGCCTCGGTGCGGGCGGCGCTGGAGGGCGTGTACGCCCACGTGTCGCGCGAGATTGAGGTGCGGGGGCCGGTGTGTTGGGCCTCGGGGCGGTGCTGCAACTTCGAGCGGGCGGGGCACCGGCTCTACGTGACGGGGCTGGAGGCGGCGTACACGGTCGTCGAGGCGGAACGGGCGCCGGAAGACGACCCCGTCGGCCTGCGGCTCCCCACGCTGGGCGATGTGGAGGATGCGCGTGGCCGCGGTGGGTGCCCGTTCCAGCGGGGGAACCTGTGCGGGGCCCACGCGATCAAGCCCCTCGGCTGCCGGGTGTACTTCTGCGACCGCTCCGCCCAGGTGTGGCAGCAGAGCCTCCACGAGGCGGCGCTGGGGGATGTGCGGGCGATGCACGACCGGTTCGGCATCCCGTACCGGTACATGGAGTGGCGGGCGGCTCTGGAGTTGGTGGTGGGGCGCGTCGGCTGACCAGAGCCCGACGGGGCGCCGGGGTACGGAGGATGTACGGTTGGCTGCGGTTTTTGTGCCGCCCTTGCACCCCCCTGACAGATTGCTACACTTCTTGGCTCGACTCCGTGCGCGATGGGCGTGCGCGGGGCGCTGTCTTGTCATATCCAGCGAGGCTACCCCGAGGTCGGGGCGGCCCATCACCAGACCGGAGTTCGCTTGTGGTCCGCATCCGAATGAGCAGGCTCGGCCGCCGTCACCGCCCGTTCTATCGCATCAACGCCGTCGATCAGCGCAACAAGCGCGACGGTCGTTTCATCGAGAACCTGGGCTGGTTCGACCCCGTCGCGACCGATCCCGAGAAGCAGTTGAAGCTCTACGACGAGCGCATCAAGCACTGGCTCAGCGTCGGCGCGCAGCCGAGCGAGACGGTGACCGACATTCTTATCAAGGCCAACCTCATGGACGGCGCGAAGCGCAAGGCCCAGATCGCGGCGCGCATCAAGGCCCGCGAGGTCCCCGCGGCGCCCGCCGCGGCGGACGCGCCCGCCGGCGATGGCGCGGAGGCCGCGGCGAGCGAGTGATTCATGCGGTTCGACATCCTCACGCTCTTCCCCGAGGTGTTCGAGCCCGTGCTCGGCGCCAGCATCACCGGACGGGCGCGGAGCGCGGGGCTGGTCGATTGGCGCATCACCGACATCAGAACGTTTTCAAAGGACAAACACCGCAGAGTTGACGACAGGCCCTTCGGCGGCGGACCCGGCATGGTGATGACCTGCCAGCCCTTGTGGGACGCCGTGCAGAGCGTGGAGGCGAGCGACCCCCGCCCCGCGACCCGCGTCCTGACCACGCCGCAGGGCGAGCCCGTTACGCAGGAGATCATCGAGGAACTGGCGAGACTGCCCCGGCTGCTGATCATCGCCGGGCACTACGAAGGCGTGGACGAACGCGTCGTCGAGCGGCTGGCGCCGCGAGAACTGAGCATCGGCGACTTCGTGCTCAGCGGCGGCGAGATACCGGCCCTCGCCCTGGTCGACGCGGTGACGAGGCTCCTGCCCGGCGTGCTGGGCCACGACGAATCGGCCTCGAGCGACAGTTTCTCGGTGAAAGACGAACAGGGCAGGCCCCTCCTCGACTGTCCGCACTACACTCGCCCACGCTCGTGGGACGGCATGGACGCCCCGGAGATCCTCTTCAGCGGGGACCACGCCAAAGTCGACGCCTGGCGCCGACAGCAGATGCTCGAACGCACGAAGGCTCGACGGCCCGACCTGCTCCAACGACCGAACGACCGAACGACCGACGACACAACCCCTCGACGCGACGACCAGCCATGAACACCCAACTCATCATCGAGAGCGTGACCAACGAGCACCTGAAGACCGACGTCCCCCGCATGGACATCGGCGACACGGTCAACATCCATTGCCGCATCATCGAGGGCGACAAGGAACGCATCCAAATCTTCCAGGGCGTGCTGATCGCCCGGCGCGGGCGCGGCATGAACGAGATGATCACGGTGCGCCGCATCGTCGACAACCAGGGCGTGGAGCGCATGTTCCCGGTCAACTCGCCGCGCATCGCCAAGTTCGAGGTGGTGCGGCAGGGCGACGCCCGGCGCGCGAAGCTGTACTACCTGCGCGAGCGTGTGGGCAAGAAGCGTCGCCTCCGCGACCGTCGCCGCGGGCTCGAGCAGTTCCGCCTCGTCAAGGAAGAGCCCAAGACGGAGGCTCCGGCGCCCGAGGCGACCGGGGCTGCCGGGGGCGGTTCACAAGACTGACGCCACCGCGCCGCGCGTCGCAGTTGCGATGCGAGGCGTGTGGGTGAACGGGCACTGCGCATGGGCGCGACCGCTGCACATCGTGTCGTGATGGTGCTGATCGCAGCGTTGCCGCTCGCGCTGATCGCGTGCGAGATCGGGTCGCAGCGCGATGGGCAGTACGAGCCGGAATCGGTGCGCCCGGAGGAGCGGGAGACGGCCCCCGAGGGCGTGCGCCCCGAAGCGAACAATCCGCCACAGGCAGAGCCCGAAGAGGCGGCGGGGGCGCCGGAGGGGATGCTCGAGGTCTTTCCGCGCGTGCGCGTCGACGTAGCGCGACGCATCGTCGAGGTCGACGGCGTGGTGCCCATCGATGTCAACGACCCGGACGCCCCGGATGTCTACCTCGAACTCATCGCCTGTTCGCCCGACACGCGGGAGCACGAGTCGCTCGTGGTCACCGCCGCGCGCCCATCGGACGTCCACGCGGCGCTACTGATGATCGGCCTCGAGCCGGGTCGCCCGGGCGCGTGGGTATGGGAGGACGACGGCGCGGCGTACACCGAGCCGGAGGGCGACGACGTATTGGTGGAGATCCGGTACGAGGCGCCGAGCGGCGAGGAGATCGTCGCGCCGGCGTGGACATGGGTGCGGAACGTGCGCACGGGCGAGGCCTTCCCTGATCGTCCGTGGGTGTTCGCCGGTTCGCGGTTCGTGCAGCGGCAGGGGCGTGAGTGGTACGACGCCGACGGCGCCGGCACGCTCATCGGGCTGTGCACCTTCGAGAGCGAGACGATCGCGTGGCCGGAGGTCATCAGCCCGGACTCGGGCGTGGATGAACCGGTGTGGATCGCGCGCAACGAGGTGGTGCCGCCCTTCGGCACGCCCGCGACCCTGATCCTGCGTCCGGCCGATCGTTGAGCAGCGAGCGCTTCAGGTGAGGGCGGCGGCGTCGAGTTCGTTGGCGTCGACGCGCTCGATCGAAGCGCCGAGGGCACGGAGACGGGTCTCCATGCGCTGGTAGCCGCGGTCGAGGTGGTACACGCGGTGGATGTTGGTCGTGCCCTCGGCGGCGAGCGCGGCGAGCACGAGGCAGGCGCTGGCGCGGAGGTCGCTGGCCATGACGGGCGCGCCGACGAGCCTACGCACGCCGCTGATCACGGCGGTCGGGCCCTGCCGGAAGATGTGCGCGCCCATGCGCGTCAGTTCGGCGACGTGCAGGAAGCGTTCGGGGAAGATCTTCTCCGTCACCACGCTGTTGCCTTCGGCGAGGCTGAGCAGCGCCATGAACTGCGCCTGGAGGTCTGTCGGGAAGCCCGGGTGGGGCTGCGTCGTGACGTGCGCGGGGGCGATGGGGCCTTCCGCCGATGCGCGGCACACGGCGCGCATCGGGTCTTCGCCGGTGCGGGTGTCGAGCCGCACGCCGATCTCGCGCAGGCGGTCGGTGACGGCCATCATCGCGTCGAGGGGGCAGTTCTCGATGGTCACGCTGCCGCCCGTGATCGCCGCGGCGACCATGTACGTGCCGGCCTCGATGCGGTCGGGCATGACGCGGTGCGTGGCGCCGTGCAGCGTGCGGACACCGTCGATGGTCACGCGTGGCGTGCCTGCGCCTTCGATCCGAGCGCCCATGGCGTTGAGGAGTTTCGCGAGATCGACGACCTCGGGTTCGCACGCTGCGCACTCGATGACGGTGCGCCCCTCGGCGAGGCACGCGGCGGACATGACGTTCGCCGTGCCCAGCACCGTGGAGCCGTTGGGCCCACCGAGGAAGACGGTGGCGCCGCGCAGTCGACGTGCGCCGTCGGGGCCGACGGGGGCCTGGGCGACGATGTCGCCGGCGGTGAGCGTGATTTCGGCGCCGAGTGCGGCGAGGCCGCGCAGGTGGAGGTCCACCGGGCGCTGGCCGATGGCGCAGCCGCCGGGGAGGGAGACGCGCCCCTCGCCGCGTCGGGCGAGCAGCGGGCCGAGCACGCAGATGCCGGCGCGCATGGTCTTGACGATCTCGTAGCGGGCGTGACTGCCGCTGTCGTCGGTGGTGCGCATGGTGAGCGCCATGGGCGCATCGTCGTCGGCGTGCTCGGGCTCGGCGCACTCGCACCCAAGCTCTTCGAGCAGGCGGCGCATGTTGGCGATGTCCGCTAACCGGGGGATGTCGGTGAGGGTGACGGGCTCCTCCGTCATGAGCGCGGCGGCCATGAGCGGGAGGGCCGCGTTCTTCGAGCCGTTCACGACGACGCGCCCGTTCATCGGGCGGCCGCCTTCGATCACAAAGGCGTCCATGCCTCATTCTCCCTTGTTGTCGCGTTCAGGCCAAGCCGGCGATCGCCGGAGTGTTCGGTACAGCACGATATCGGCTTGCCGGGGGCGTGCGCCGCAACGCCGCGAGGATCAGCGCCGGAACGACTCCTCACGCACCCCGGGGCCGCCGCGTTCGACGGGCAGGCCCGCGGCCTCCCAGCTCCGGAACCCCTCCTGGAAGAGGCGGACGTCGCGGTACCCGGCACGCATGAGCTTCTTGGCCATGGACATGGCCGGCGCGGAGCCGGGGTCGGCGCCGTAGACGATGATGGTGCGGAATCGCTCCAGATCGGGGTCGCGTTCGCGCTCATCGATGTCGGGGCTGCGGAGGTTGCGGGCCCCTGGGATGTGCCCGGCTCCGAACTCGCCGGGGGTACGGGCGTCGATGATCAGGACGTTGGTCTGAGCCCGCTCGACCGGCCGGGCGACCTCGTTGAGGGGTATCCGACGGACATCGCGATCGGAGGTCGTGGATGAGCAGGCGCCCAGCGTGAGGGCAAGGCTGATGGCGGCGAGGCCGGTAAAGCGGCGACATACGGCTGTGCACGTTCGGGACATGTGAGGCGTCTTGCGGGTCGTGTTCTGCATCGGGGTAGAATAACGAGTGAAACACGGGGGTTCATGCTCTTGATCCCCGGGGTCGCTCAAGCAGCCCTTCTCCCTCCGATGCCTGCACCGTGGAACAGGGGGCGGACGTCCGGGTCTGACCTCCCAGAGAATCTATGACACGCACAGTTCCCATGTACCTCTCGATCATCGCCGCACTCTTGTCGGGCATCGCGCCCGCGGGGGCGTTGGCCCAGTCGTTGTTCGAGCCCCGGGGACCCGGCGTGGGGCGGGACGCGGATCCTGTGCGGGCCAGACTCGTGGCCGCCGACACCGCGCTGACGCCGGGTGAAAAGACGCTGATCGGGCTGCACTTCGAGATCGAGCCCGACTGGTACCTGTACTGGAAGAACCCCGGCGACGCCGGGATGCCCATCGGGTTCGCGTTCGAGGCCCCCGATGGTGTGCGGATCGGCGATGTGCGGTGGCCTGCGCCGCAGCGGCACGCTCTGCCGGGCGGGATCCTCGATTACGTGCACCGGGACGCGGTCACACTCGTTTTCCCCGTGCATGTCGGCGCTGATGTGCCCGTCGGCGAGCCGGTGACGATCAGCGCAAGGCTGACCTGGCTCATGTGCAAGGACGAGATCTGCGTCCCCGGGAACGCGAACGTTCGCATCGAAATCCCCGTCGCCGCGGAATCCACCGAAACCCCGGACGCGGCTCGGATCGCGCGGTCTCTCCTGCGTGTGCCCACGCCCGCATCCGAGAGCGAGTTCGACTGGGCGTGGCGCGAGCGGACGCTGACGCTGCGCGTCCCCGGCGCCGATGCGCTGGTGTTTTACCCCGGACCCTCCGAGCGTGTGCAGCCGCGCGACATGCTCCGAGCCGGCGCCGTCGACGGCGATGCGCTGCGCATTTCCTACGACACATCCGTAGATGAGGCGGAGGAGATCAGCGCCGTCGTCGAGGTGCGTCGAGAGGGCGCCCCGCCACGCTTTATCGAGATCGTGATCCCCGGCCCCGACGCCGGCTGACCGAAAGTTCTGCGAACGGACGCGGTGCGTCGCGTCCGGCATCGCCGATGCATCCAAATGAGACACCAGACACCCGCACACACGCACCAGGAGACATCAGCCATGACGAAGTTGAAAACCACACTGTTCGGCAGCCTCGCCCTCGCGGCCGTCGCCGCACTCGCCTCCGGGAGCGCGACGCTCGCGGACCACCACGGCGCCCCAGCCACCGCGAAGGTCGGTGAGGCGGCCCCCGACTTCACCCTGACCTGCACCGACGGCAAGGCGCACACCCTCAGCGACTACACGAAGGACGGCAAGATCGTCGTTCTCGAGTGGTTCAACGTCGGTTGCCCCTTCGTCGTGAAGCATCACGAGCGCCACCGCACCATGTCCACGCTCGCCAAGGACTTCAAGGACAAGGACGTCGTGTGGCTGGCCGTCGTTTCGAGCGCCCCCGGCACGCAGGGGCACGGCCTCGAGCTCAACCGCGAGTACAAGAAGAAGTGGGAGATCGCGTACCCCATCCTCATCGACGAGCCCGGCAAGGTCGGGCGCGCCTACGAGGCCCGCACCACGCCCCACATGTACATCATCGATAAGACCGGCACGCTCGTCTACGCCGGCGCCATCGACAACAACCGCAGCGCGACCGAGCTCGGCGACGTGAACTACGTCCGCCAGGCGCTCAAGCAGGTCGTCGCGGGCGAGACGGTCACCGAGTCGATGACCCGTCCCTACGGCTGCTCCGTCAAGTACGCCGACTGAGCACGCGAGAACGTCGCAGACAACAAGATCCGGTCCACGCCCGGCTTCCCACGCGGGGGCCGGGCGTTTTCATGCGCCCGGTTAGTCATCCGTGGCGTTGATCGCCGCGGCGACCGCGGCCTCGGCGAGGTGGTCCACGGAGTCGTAGAGCGGCAGCGGGGTGGGGTCTGACGTGAAGAGCAGGGGGAGCTCCGTGCAGCCCACGATCACTCCCTCGCAGCCGCGCTGCTGGAGCGTTCCGAGGATGCCCATGACGCGCTCCCGCGATGGTTGGCTGCAGCGGCCGTGCACGAGCTCTTCGAAGATGATGCGGTCGACATCGTCGGCCTCGCGCTCTTCGGGCACGAGCACGGTGACGCCGCGCATGCCGAGGGCGGCCTGATAGGTCGATCCGAATGTCACCTGCTTGACGCCGAGCAGGCCGACGGTGCGCCGGTGGTCGTTGGCGACGGCGTCGGCGACGAGGTCCACCATGCTCATCCACGGGATCGGAGAAGCGTTCTCGGCGAGCGAGGAGGCGTGGGCGGCGACGTTGTCGGGCAGCACGCAGACCTTGGCGCCGGCGCGGGCGAGGGCCTTGGCGCTCTCGACGAGCATCTCGCCGATCGCCGTCCAGTTGTTCTGTTCGATCGCGGCCATGTAGCGGGAGAAGGGGAGGCTGTGCATGCTGACGGTGGGCTGTCGCTCGGGGGCGCACCGTGTCGCCGCCTTGCTCATGATGAGGCGATAACACAAGGAGGACCCTTCCGGACTCACCGCGATGATGCCGATGTGCATGGGCACTGGGTCGCTCCCGTGACGCGCCGTGGATCAGGAGGGGCGTCGTACGGCCATGCTCCGGTATCGGGGCGAGGGCGTCAATGCGGCCTCCTGCCAGGTGAGTGGGGCCTGACTTGAGCAAACCTAGTCGGCCCATGCATCGGGTCGGCAAAAATGCGCGTCAAAATCGAAACAAACGGTTCAGTCTCCGAGTGTCGCCGCCGATATTGGGGGTGCAACCGGTGGAGAGAGTGACCGCAGCGGCTCGTGGGCTGTGAGATCCCCGGATGATCGGTGAACACGTTCAGACGAGGGATACCTCTGATGTCTACATACGCACGCTCACGCCAAACGGCGCTCGAGCGACGGGTCCGCGCCATCCTCGCCGCCCGTCGCGCGGGCTACGGGTTCGACGAACGCCAGCGCACCCTCGACATTGTCGCCGAGCGGGTCCTGGAGGATCTGCGGCGCATGCCCGACGAGCCGTCATCTGAACCAATGACGGGCGACGACGAGGGGGACGCGGTCGATCTCGAGCCGATCGCCTACGGGCGTCTTCGGCTCGTCTGCGCCTCCGGCGCTGCCGGCGAGTTCTGATGCTCCGGCGCCCGCAGCGGCGCCGGAATCCTCGGGGCCGCGACAGGCCGCGGGTCGCGTTGTGTACGATCGGGATGTGGAAACCAACGATCCGTTCGTGATTCTCGGCCTGCCCGCGCGATTCGATCTCCGCGAGGCGGACGTCCGCGCCGCGTGGCTGCGTCGCAGCGCGGCTCTGCACCCGGATCGTGCCGACGCCAACGCTGGTATGGATGAGGCCGAGCGCGCCCGCGCGGCGGCGGTGCTCAACGACGCCAAGCGCACCCTGGAGGATCCGGAACGGCGCGCCGATGCGCTGCTCCTCCGTCTCGGGGGCGCGACGAAGGAGCAGGACAAGTCGATCCCGCCCGAGGTGCTGATGGAGATGATGGAGGCCCGCGAGACGCTCGAGCAAGCGGCGTCGGCGGGGGACGCCGCGGCTCTGGACGGGTCGCGTGCGTGGGCGGAGGAGCGGCGGGCCGGGCACATCGAGCGCGTCGGCGACCTCTTTGCGCGGGCGGGCGACCCGCCGGACGCGGCGGCGCTGCGAGCGGTGCGTGCGGAGCTCAACGCGTGGCGGTACGTCGAACGCATGCTCGAGCAGATCGACGCCCCTCCCGCGAGCGGGTAGCCTTGCGCAGGCGTTGACAACGCCGCATCACAAGGAGGACCACCGTGCGCATTCTGTTCGTTTGCATGGGGAACATCTGCCGTTCGCCGATGGCCGAGGGCGTCTTCAACGCGTTGATCGAGGAACGCGGCGTGCGCGATCGATTCGAGCTCGACTCCGCGGGCACCCACGCGTACCACGTGGGCGAGCCGCCCGATAAGCGCGCCCAGCGCACCATGAAGGCGGAGCGCGAGATCGACATCAGCGGTCAGCGCGCCCGCAGGGTCGTGGGCGAGGACTTCGAGCGGTTCGACCTCGTCATCGCGATGGATCGAGAGAACCTGCGCAATCTCGAGCAGCAGTGCCCGGAGCAATATCGCGACCGTGTCCGCCTGCTGCTCGAGTTCGTGGACGGCTCGGACACCCTCGACGTGCCCGATCCCTACTACGGCCCCGGCGACGGCTTCCTCCGCGTATTGGACCTCGTCGAAGCGGGCTGCCGCGGCCTGCTCGACGACATCGACGCCCGCGGGTCATGAGCGAGCCGATCCTCGATGCGCTGGAACGGGCGCTGGGCCAGCGGCCCGTCAAGTTGCGTTCGCTCGCGGGCGGGTGTGTCGGCGATGTGCGCTGCGCGACGATGCCGGACGGATCGCGTGTCGTCGTGAAATCGGACGAGAGCGCGGCGCCGCGGCTGGACGTCGAGGGCGCCATGCTGCGCGACCTGCGCGAGCGCGGCGGCCTTCCCACGCCGCGGGTGCTGCACGCCGCGCCTTCGCTGCTGGTCATGGAGTTCATCGAGGGTTCGCCGGGGCTCAGCGCGGGAGCGCAACGCCACTGCGCCGAGTTGCTCGCGGCCCTGCACGGCGTTCGGGGAGATCGCTTCGGCTACGCGTATGACACGCTCATCGGGGGGCTGGCGCAGCCGAATGCGCCCGGCGATTCATGGATCGAGTTCTTTGCGGAGCGGCGGCTGATGCACATGGCCGACGAGGCGCACCGCGCGGGCCGACTCGGCGGGCGCACCCTCGAGCGTGTGCGACGGTTCGCCGCACGGCTGGAGGAGTGGATCGATGAGCCGGCACACCCCTCGCTGCTGCACGGCGACGCGTGGTCGGGGAACGTGCTGGGGGCGGGCGACCGTGTGGCCGCGTTCATCGACCCGGCGA
Organism: Phycisphaerales bacterium; assembly: GCA_007693765.1. Taxonomy (GTDB): domain Bacteria; phylum Planctomycetota; class Phycisphaerae; order Phycisphaerales; family UBA1924; genus RECZ01. Next base: position 24,966 of record RECZ01000125.1, read on the forward strand.
TCTACCACGGCCACCCCGAGGTCGAACTGGCGTTCATGACCATGTTCGGAGGGTTCGACCGGGCGTTCTTCGACCGCTACCACGAGCTTCGCCCGATCCGGGAGGGGTTCTTCGAGACGCGTCGCGAGGTGTACATCGCCTACCCGTTGCTGGTGCACGTGCGGCTCTTCGGCGGCGGCTACACGGGTTCGCTGCAGGCGACACTGCACCGCTTTGGTTGCTGACGGCCCTGCGCGGTATCGTGGCTGATTCGGCACAGCGCGCGGCCCCGTGGCGGAACTGGCAGACGCAGCGGACTTAAAATCCGCGGCCCCGGAAGGGGCGTGTGGGTTCGACTCCCACCGGGGCCACTTGGCGAGTTTTCA
>RECZ01000036.1 GCA_007693765.1 Phycisphaerales bacterium
GCATCCTCATGACCGCACCGGAGCACGACACACGCCCGCTCCCCCTCGCGGTCGCCATCGTCTGCAAGGACAACGAGGACACGATCGCGCGCACCCTCGAGAGCGTGCGCACGCTCGCCGCGCACGTCGTCGCCCTCGACTCCGGCTCCACCGACGGCACGATCGACATCCTCCGCGCCTTCGGCGCCGAGGTCGTCAGCGTCGAATGGGCCGGGCACATCCGCACCAAGCAGATGGCGCTCGACCGCTGCGAGCACCCCTGGGCCATGCACCTCGATAGCGACGAGTCGCTCACCCCCGAACTCCAGGCGAGCCTCCGCGCCGCGCTCAGCGACCCCGCCGACGACGCCGGCGCCTTCCTCGTCAACCGCATGGTCTGGTGGGACGACAAGCCTCTGCGCCACGCGTGGCAGCCGGAGTGGCGCCTCCGCGTCGTGCGCCGCGGCGCCGCGGCGTGGGGCGGCGTCAACCCCCACGACGCCCTCGCCCTCAAGCGCGACGCCGCCGCACCCAACGGCGCGCCGTGGAAGAAACATCGCCTCCGCGGCGCCCTGCGCCACGACACCATCGACACCATCCACGAGTTCCTCGTCAAACAATCTGAATACGGGCGCATCAGCGCCGAAGCGCTGCACGCCATGGGCGTGCGCGGGGCCAAGCGCAACCTCGTGCTCTCCCCCGTCGCCGCGTGGTGCAAGCAGATGCTCCTCAAACAGGCATGGCGCGACGGCTGGCGCGGCTGGGCCGCCGCCTCCGCCGCCGCCGCCGCCGCCCTCCACAAACACACCGTCCTCCTCGAACACACCCACAACCCCCCACCCACTTCCTCTTCTAAATCTTCCTCTTCCCCTTCCTCTTCCTCCCCCACCTAGTGGGACGGGCGTCCCGCCCGTCTCCTCCCCAACCTTCTCTTCCTCTCCTACCTCTTCCTCCCCCCTCCCCACCCCACAAGGCATACTGCGCCCCATGATGCCCCACGCCGCGCAATGGGCGATCGGCTTCGCGTTCGCCTTCCTCTGCGGGTCCATCCCCTTCGGCCTGCTCATCGCCCGCGCCCGAGGCGTGGACATCCGCGCCCACGGCTCCGGCAACGTCGGCGCCACCAACGTGCTCCGCGTCCTCGGGCCCCGCGCCGGCGCGCTCTGCTTCGCGCTCGACGTCCTCAAGGGCGCACTCCCGATCGCGCTGATCGGCGTGTGGACCGGCGCGATGAGCGATCGCGCCCTCGGCCCCGGCGACGCCGCGCTCTGGCTCTTCGCCGCGGCGTGCGCGCCCATCGGGCACATGTACAGCCCGTGGATCGGCTTCAAGGGCGGCAAGGGCGTCGCAACGGGCTTCGGCGCCATGCTGGGCCTCTACCCGCACCTCACCCTGCCCGCGCTGCTGGCGTTCGCGCTCTTTCTCGCGTCCCTGCGCGTGACGCGCTACGTCGGCGTCAGTTCCTGCGTCGCCGCCGCGAGCATCCCGCTCTGGTTCACCATCCTGCGGCTGCTGTGGCCCGGCGACGCCGGCGAGAGCCCCGGCGAGCGACTCGCGGCGGGGTGGCCGTTCATCGCCGCCACCGCCGCGCTCGCGGCCCTCGTCGTCTGGCGCCACAGGTCCAATATCGGGCGCACCCTCAACGGAACCGAGATGCGCATCGGCGAGCGCATCCGCGTCGAGCCGCAGCAACGTCCGATCACCGGCGACGACGATGGCGCGGTTCCGCCCTCCCGATAACACAGCACGCCGCCGCACACGCCGCTCCACCCACCCCCAACCGACGCCCGCACGCCCTCGATAGCCGCCCCAGGGCGGAAGCGCGGCAAGGCGTTCCGGTTATGCCGCGCCCATCACGGGTGGATCGCACGCGGATGGAACCGGATCGCTTATCCCGCCCCGCGGACGCTCCGACGATGGGGTGTTGGTATCTGTTTGTGAGGAGAGTCCACGATGACCAAGCTCAACTACTGCCCCGCCGCGCCCCCACTGACCGACGATGAGCCGCACACGCTCCGCTTCCCCGGCGGTGTGCGCGACGTTGTAGGCCGGCCCGACCCGCGCCGCATGAGCCGCGAGGAACTCGCCGACTCGATGGAGCTCACCCTCGACCGCATGCAGCACAAGCTCCAGCGCATCCGCGCCGAGCTCGACGGCGCCTACCACCTCGGCGCCGCCGACGACGACACCCGGCCCGCGGCGTAAGCCGCCCAGGCGTCAACGACCCGCCCTCGCCCCGCCCTGCACACGGGCGGGCCGCGAGGGGACCGGGGGGACCGGGGCGTGAGAACGACGACAAACCGCGGCGGGGCCACGCAGAGCGCACGCGCCCGCGCCGCGCTCACGCCATGGGTCGGAAGATCCAGAACACCACCGCCGTCACGATCGCGAACAGCGCGGCCCCCGCCTGGAAGGCGCGGTCGTGCATCGCCAGTTCCGTCGGGTCGTCGTACTCGCCGCGCTCCAGCAGCACGATCGCCCGCAGCAGGCAGTACGTCGCCGGCAGGATCGTGAGCCACAACAGGCTGAACCCCTTGGCGTACGCCGCGTCCTGCGACTGCACGTACGCCGCGTACCCCATCAGCGTGGCCACGCCCGTCACCACCACCGACATCTGCAGCAGCGTGTCGGTGTAGCCCTCCTGCACGGGCCGGTGCGAGGCCGCGGCCTGCGCGTCGCCCGCCGCGCCCATCGTGCGGCGCTCGCCCAGACGCTTGCCGAAGCTCAGGAACATCGCCAGAAACAGCGTGACGTTCAGCAGCCACACCGAGGGCACGATCGCCACCGCCGCGCACCCGCCCATCACCCGCAGCACGAACCCCATCGAGAGGCTCATCACGTCCACGATCACCAGGTGCTTCACGAACGCGCTGTACACGCTCACGTTCAGCACGTAGAGCCCGAGGGCCAGGGCCATCCACCAGCGTTGCGGCGCCGGCAGCAGCATCGTCAGCACCGCCACCACCCCCAGCAGCGCCAGCGCGAAGACCCACGCCGTCTTCACCGACACCTCGCCCGAGGCCACGGGGCGGCGGCTCTTGCGCGGGTGGCGCCGATCCGCCTCGCGGTCGAGGATGTCGTTCACCACGTAGCACGCGCTCGACGCCAGCGCGAACGCCACCGCCGCGATGAACGCCGGCACGACGATGTCCGACAGCGTGCGCCCCGTCTCGGCCATGTCGCGCAGACCGTAGAAGGGCCCGATGAGCACGAACGCGCTCTTGCTCCATTGCGTGGGGCGCGCCAGTTTCAGCAGCGCCAGCGGCAGCGGGCGCCGCCGCGCCGCGCCCGCGCCCGGCATCGACTCCGAACCGGTTGCGCTCACGCCCCCTCCCCGCGCTTCTCGAGCGCGACGAAATACTGCAGGCCCCGCCCGAAGAACAGATTGACGACCGGTGGGTACAGATCCATCGACGAATGCTCCATATCCGGACGCAGCCCGTGCCGCGCCGCGAACGCACGCCAGCCTTCCGGCGTGTTGTAGCGGTACAGACAGGGCACACCGTACGGCGCATTCGCCAGCCAGTCGATCAGCGCCACGCGCCGCTGCGCCAGCGGCCCGCGGATCTGATGGTCCTTGATGATCACCAGCCGCGACGACACCCGCGCACACTCGGCGAGCAGGGCGTCCGGGTCCGGCTCGTGGTGCAGCACGTCCGCGAGGATCACCACGTCGAACGCGCCGTCCTCGAAGGGCATCCGCCCGCCGTCGTACGCCGTCACGGGGATCTCGCACCCTTCGCGCACCACCCGCTCGAGCCCCTCCACACGCACGCCCGCGGGCGTCTCGGGATCGTCCATCAGCGCCCGCCCCAACGCGCCCGAGCCGCAGCCGACGTCGAGCACCCGGGCCCCCTCCCACACGCACCGCTGGATCTCCCGCACCAGCACACGCATCCGCGATCGATAGATCGGCGCGTGCGCCCGACGCATCAACCCCTTGAGCGATCCCACGGCCTCGGCCATACGTCCGGGAGTCCTTCCTGCCGCTCTCGCGCCGACGCCGGGGGCGTTGTGCTCCCGGGCCGCGCCTCGCGAACCGATATCCTAGAGAAGCGCACGCTCCTGCGCAACGCGGTGCACCTCCTATGACCGACGCTCCTCTGTCAGTCGGACGACGCTGGTTCGCGCATATCGCCCTTGCGCTCGCATTTCTCGTGCTCACCGCGCCCGTCGTCCTGCTCGCCCCCGATATGCGGACCCACCGCGAGACCGGCCCCCGCTACCGCGTGAGCGAGGCCGCCGACCAGGAGCTCTACCACCTCCCCGTCGTCCGCGCCATGGCCGCCGACCTGCCGAGGGTCGACCTCGTCGAGTACGACTCCGCCACCTCCCCCGGCTACCACCTGCTCATGGCCCTCGTGGTGCGCACGCTCGGCGACCGCGTCGCCGTCCTCCAGTTCCTCAACATCGCCATCGGCCTCGCGCTCGTTCTCGCCGTCCGCCGCATCGCGGGCGCGTCCGGCCCGTGCTGGGCGCTGATCGCGCCCCTGCCCCTGCTCTGCTCCAACTACCTGCTCACCGGCGCGATCTGGCTGACGACGGACAACCTCGCGCTCCTCTTCGTCGTCCTCGCGCTCATGGCCTGCGTGGCGACCCCGGGCGCGCGCCCGCGCACGGTGCTCGCCGGCGTCCTCGCGGCGTGCGCCGTGGGCGTGCGACAGATCCACGTGTGGCTCGCCGCGCCCATCGGCCTCGCGGCCCTCATCCGCTCCGGCTGCTTCCGCGCGCTCATCCCCGGCGCCCTCTTCCCCCCCGACGCCGACGCCCCGACCGACCCCCGCGAACGCCGCCGCGCCTTCGTGATCGCCTGCGTCGGCGCCGCCATCCCCTTCGCGCTGCTCGCCGTCTTCGTCGCGCTCTGGGGCGGCCTCATGCCACCGAAATACCGCGACCTCCACGCCAGCGGCGCAAACCCCGCCCTGCCCGCCTTCGCCCTCGCCCTGTGCGCATGCTTCGGCGCCTTCTACCTCCCCGGTGCGCTGCGATTGGGCACGCTGCGCACGCTCCACCCGCGCATCCTCCGCGACCCCGCCCCGTGGATCGGCGCCGCGCTCGGCGCCATCGCGGCCATCATCCCCGCCACCTCCCACAGCCCCGAAGACGGGCGCCGCTACGGCTGGCTCTGGGAACTCGTGCGCCTCGCGCCCGCCCCGCACGACCGCAGCCTGCTCCTGCTCATCCTCGCCCCGATCGGCGGCGCCACGCTCGCCCTGCTCTGGCGCGCCGCCCAACGTGCCGGCCGCGCCCGCGAAGCCTCGCTCCTGCTTTTCGCATCGCTGGCGTGGTGCGCCGCCCAGAGCGCCAACACGCAAGCGTGGCAACGCTACAGCGAGCCCTTCGTCCTGATCATCATCATCTGGCTCGCCTCCCTCGCGCGCACCAACCTTGCCAACGCGCGCGCCGACCACGCAGACACGCACACCATCCATGCAGACGCGCACACCCCCGCACCGACCCGATCACCCGCGCACCGCGCCCTCGACCTCGCCCCCCTCGCCCTGGCCGCGCTCCAACTCGCCCTCACCCTCTGGACCGTCCACCGCCCCGCCCTCCTAGGCTGATCCCCTCTTCTCCCTCTTCCCTACAAGACTAGTGGCACGGGCGTCCCGCCCGTGTCCTACCAAACTCCTCTTCCTCTTCTCCTCTTCCCCACTCCCCCCGAGGGAATGCGTGGCGGCGCAGCCACCGGGTGAGTTGGACGCAAAGACAAGCATGTGCGCACGCACAACACCACAGCGCAACACACCGACTTCGTTCCGAAGTCGGTGGCACGGCGCACCCCGCGCCGTAACCGGACGCCACGCCCAACTCCGGGTGCCACTACACAGCCAAAGGCTGTGTAGTGCTCTTCACGAACCCCCAATCCCCTTCGGCCGCCGCACACTCCCCGGGCTCCACGCTTGACCGCGCAGCGGCAGGCGTGCCGCGTGCAACCTCCACGTCGGTCACGCAACCACTGCTGCCCTTCGGGTCAGCAGTGGCGCCCAGAAAGGAAGACCCCCCACCCCCGCGCTCAAGCCCGTTCACCCTCTCAA
>RECZ01000057.1 GCA_007693765.1 Phycisphaerales bacterium
GCCCCGCCCCCCCGCGAGGCGTCGCCCGCGGACGGCTCCGGCGACCGGCGCGACTACGCCCCCGCCGCGCCGGTCATCGACGATCCCGATGCCATCAAGCAGATCAACGAGCGCCTCGACACGCCTTCGCAGCGCCCGGTGCTCACCAGCGCCGACCGCGGGCGCTACGTGCTCATCGAGTACGCCACCGACGGGCGCACCCTGCTCACGCTCAAGAGCGAGGACCTGCAACGGTACGGCTTCTCCGCGGGCGTCGTGCGCAACGACGAGGAGCTCCGCGCCTTCTTCGGCGCCACGACCATCTCCCGCCTCGACCGCAACTGGTCCGAGGCGCTTGTGGTGCTGCTCTCGAACATGATCGTCCGCGGCGTGCTGATCGTCGTCTTCCTCATCGCCATGTTCATGGAGATGGCCGCGCCGGGCATGGGCATCCCCGGCGGTATCGCGGGTCTGTGTCTGCTGGCGCTGCTGGCCCCGCCGCTGCTGATCGGGGCGGCGTCGTGGTGGACGGTCGCGGCCGTGTTCGCGGGCATCTTGCTCATTCTCGTGGAGTTGTTCGTGCTCCCGGGGCTGACGGTCTTCGGCGTGAGCGGCGTGCTGCTGCTCTTCGCCGGGCTCATCGGCAGCTTCGTCGGCGCCGACCCCTCGCGCACCAGCCAGGAGGTCGCGTACGGCGTGGCGATCGTGCTCAGCGCGTTCTTCGTCGCCGGCTTCGGCATGTACTTCGTCTCCCGCTTCTACGGCACGCTGCCCATCTTCGACAAACTCATCCTCACAGAACGCCCCCCCGACGACGAAGACGACACCGTCATCCCCGTGCCGACCACCGCCGACGCCGCGGCCGCAGGGCTCGTGCGCATCGGCGACCGCGGCGAGGCCGTGACGTCTCTGCGTCCCTCCGGCGCCGCCAAGTTCGGCGACCGGCTGGTGGACGTCGTCAGCGACACGGGCTTCATCGACCTCGGCGAGCCGGTGCGCGTGATCGACGTGAACCGCTACCGCGTGATGGTGGAGCGCATCGACGCCGACGCCGACGCCGAAACCGACTCCGACTCCAACTCCGGAGGCGGGGGCGGGGGCGGTGGCGGCGGTGGGGGTGTGGCATGAGCGAGCCCATGCTCTGGTGGGGCGTGGCGCTTTTCGGGGCCGCGTTCGTGGTGCTGATCCTCGAGGCCTTCGTGCCCAGCGCGGGGGTGATCTCCGTGGTGTCGGGCATGCTGGCGGTCGCGGGCGTGGTGTGCTTCTGGCGCGTCTCGCCGCTCTGGGGCGTCTCGAGCCTCGTGGCGCTGCTGATCCTCGCGCCGATCGCGGTGGGCTTCCTGCTGCGCATCTGGCCCGACACCTACGTGGGTCGGCGCATGATTTTGTCCGACACCGACGAAGAAACCGCCGAGCGCGCCGGCGCGACGGCGCAGGAAGCCGAGGGGCGGCGCTCGCTCGTCGGCGTCGAGGGCGTGGCCCTGACGGACATGCACCCCACCGGCGTCGTGCGCATCGGCGCCGAGCGGATCGAGGCCTCCTCCGAGCACGGCGCCATCGACGAGGGCGCCCGCGTCCGCGTGACGGCGGTCGAGGGCCGACGCGTGGTGGTCCGCGCGATCGGCTGAGCACAATCTTCCGGAAAGGTGGGGCGGCTCGCCGAGCCGCCTCTTGATCAAGCAACGTGGCGGCGGGTCGTCATCGACGCATGAGGGCCGCGGAGAGGGTTGCAGCCGATGTACACAGTCTTGTTTCTGCTGATGAGCGGCGGCCTGCTCCTGATCGCGCTGTTGCTCCTCGGACCGATCTTCTCGCTATGGCTGCAGGTCAGAATCAGCGGCGCATCGGCCAGTTTCCGCGAGGTTGCGCGGGTCGGCTTCACCGGCCTTCGTCTCCTGACGCTCAGGATCGCCAGGATGGGTGTGGGGTTGTCTCCGCCGAATGAGCGTGCCGCCACCCGGTTCGACGTTCGGATCATCATGTTTTCGCTCATCCGACTCCATCGGGTCGGTGTGAGGATTTCACTCGAAGACCTCGAGCGTCACGCGCTGGCCGGTGGGGACGTCGCCGCGGTCACGGATGCGCTCCTGGCCTTCCGGCGAGACGGTCTCGAACTCGAACCCGCCGAGGTCATGGCCGACGATCTGCGTGGCATCGACGTTGTGCAACTCGCTATCGACTACGCCGAAGGGCAGGAGAACGAGGTCGAGCCGCGGGCGTCCGCCGCTCCGGGCCTGCAAACGGATGGATGAACCCCCGACGCGACCGGGACGGGCGGATGTGCTACCAATATGTCCCCCGGTCGGGGCCCCCTCGGCCCGGATTTCTCTGAGACCCTGCACCCCGGCGCACCCCGCGCCGACATCTTGGCGGAACGCACCAGATGAACCCGATCCTGATCGCCGTGCTCGTGATCGTCGGCCTCGTGCTGTTGGTCGTGCTCTTTATCGTCGCCCAGTTCCTGAACCTGTGGGTCCAGGCCCTGTTCAGCGGCGCCCGCGTGAGCCTCTTCGACCTCATCGGCATGCGCCTCCGCCGCGTTGACGCCCGCACCATTGTCTACGGGCGCATCCGCGCCGTGAAGGCGAACCTCCCCATCCAGACGCGTCAGCTCGAGACGCACTACCTCGCCGGCGGCCGCGTGCCCAGCGTCATCAACGCCATGATCGCGGCCGACCGCGCCAAGCTGAACCTCGACTACGACACCGCCTGCGCCATCGACCTCGCCGGCCGCGACATCCTCGAGGCCGTGCAGACCTCGGTGAACCCCAAGGTCATCGACTGCCCCAGCATGGCCCAGGGCCGCAACACCATCGACGCCGTCGCCCAGGACGGCATCCAGCTCAAGGTCAAGGCCCGCGTGACGGTGCGGGCGAACATCGCCCGCCTCATCGGCGGCGCCACGGAGGAGACGATCATCGCCCGCGTCGGCGAGGGCATCGTGACCACGATCGGCTCCGCCGTCACGCACAAGCAGGTGCTGGAGAACCCCGACCTCATCTCCAAGACGGTGCTCAAGAAGGGCCTCGACGCCGGCACGGCGTTCGAGATCCTCTCGATCGACATCGCCGACGTGGATGTGGGCCAGAACATCGGCGCCATCATCCAGGCGGACCAGGCCGAGGCCGACAAGAAGCGCTTCCAGGCCGAGGCCGAGAAGCGCCGCGCCCTCGCCATGGCCCTCGAACAGGAAAACCGCGCCAAGGTGCAGGAGAACCGGGCGCTGGTCGTGCTGGCCGAGGCCGAGGTGCCCAAGGCCATCGCGGACGCCTTCCGCAACGGCCGCCTGGGCGTGATGGACTACTACCGCCTGCAGAACATCCAGTCCGACACCGACATGCGCTCGTCGATCGCCGGCAAGGACGGCGAGCCCTCCGGCCCGTCGTCGCAGTCGAACAAGTCTTCAAACTGAGTCACACGAATCGGAGCCCCAGCGCGGGCGGTTGCACACTCTGTGTGTTCGATGCACAGCGTCGTTGTGCCAACGGCGGCGCTTATCGCCGCGTCGAACCCGCGCCACGCGCAGCGCCGCCGCGCAGCAGTTCCGCCACGCGCGACTTGCGGTACGCCTCGTCCGTCACCACGTGCCCCGGGTCGTCCGACGTCGATTGCGCGACGACCGGCTTCCGCTGCGTGGAAGCGCGGTCGTTGAGCATCGTGCCGGCGGCGCCGACGGGCGCGTGGAGACCGGCGCGGGCGTCGACGGCGTTGGGGGCGGCGCCCGGTCGGGCGGGCGCGACGCCGCGGCCGGCGATGTCTTCCGGGCGCACGCCGATGTGGTAGACGGCGCCCGCGGGCACGGCGGTGATCTCGCCGTCGCGCGTGGGGATGTAGAGCGAGTGGGGGAAGGAGACGCCGAGGGCGCCGTCGAAGCGGTAGAGCAAGCCGTCGTCGCCGGCGTAGAGGTCGTGGAAGCCGACGGGGTCGCGCATCAGGCGCTGGGCGTCGAGGTTGAGCAAGCTCGACGAGAGGGCGTCGATGTCCGCGTAGCCCTGGTCCACACGCGTGGGCTGCGTCGGCCCGCGAAGGGGGCCGCCGAGCGCGTGCTGGGCGTGGGCAGCGCCGGTCGTCGCCAGCGCGAGCGCCGCGGCCGCGCACACACGGGCGCCGATCGCGGCGCGATGCGGCGGTCGGTCGGGATGGGCGTGGCGGTGGGGCATGGGGGTGAGGCGGGTCGGCGCTGGACGATAGGGGGCTATCGGCTCATACGGCGCCGGGCATGGGGCGGGTTCTTTCCTCGCCGGCCTGCACACCGGGGCGCGCGGGGGCGACCAGTCGGAAGGACCACGCCCACGCCAACGCCGCGAGGGCGAGAAGGGCCGCGCCGAGCGTCTGGTGGCTGGTGGCGATCAGGACGCGCAGCAGCGGGGGGTCCTCGGCGCCGCGGTGCGCCAGCACCACCCACAGGGTGAACACCCCGAGGATCATCTGCAGGATCGCCGTGTGCATCACGCCCTTGCCGAGGATGCGCAGCGTGCGCTCGCCGGGCAGGGCGGTCGGCGCCCGCACGCCCACGCCGATGGCGAGGATGAAGACGAGCACCGAGTTGGTCAGGTGCGTCATGAGGGCGTGCATGTAGCCAGCGGAGTCGGTGTAGTGCCGGGCCAACGCGCCCATCGAGAGTTGGACGACGAGCGCCAGCAGCAGCAGCGTCGTCACCAGCCGCGGCGAGCCGGGGATGGCTCCCGCGCGCCGGGGCTCGTCGGACTTCCACCGGCGTGAGGCCATCGCCGCGATAACGCACATGAGCGCGAAGTAGAGCTGCCCCGTCACGCCGTGGACGAAGGCGAGCAGGGTGCTGGGTTCGAGGTCTTCCTGCGCCAGCGTGGGGCGTCCGGTGACGCGCAGCCCGCCCATGATCCCCTGCACCACCACCAGCAAGAACGCACCGACGACGAGCCACTTGAACCACGCCCGGCGCTCGACGAGGAGCGTCCAGATCATCAGCGCCATCGTGGTGAGGCCAACGAGCGAGCCGAAGAGGCGGTGAGCGTGCTCGTAGTAGATCCCGCCGGTCATCCGGCTGAGCGGGAAGAGGAACATGTTCGACCCGTAGGAGTTGGGCCAGTCCGGCACGGCCAGCCCCGCCTGCTTGCTCGTCACCAGCCCGCCGATGGTCACCAGCGGCAGCACCGTCGCCGCGGCGATGATCGCGAACCGGGCGTGCCAGTCCGGGCGCGGCGCGAGGGGGTCGTCGCGACGCTTCGTGCGCGCGCCGATGGTCGCCCCCGCGGCGCCCGCGGCCGCACTGAACACCAGCCAGCCGCTGAGCACGATCGGCCACGCGGCGTGCAGCGCGTTGGGGTTGTCGGCGTCGGCGACGAGCGAGAAGAGCACGAGCAGGTTGATGAGCCCGGAGACGAGCCCCGTCCCGAGGCCGTAGCGCAGCGTCTGCCCCGCCGGGGCGCACCGACCGGCCACTGCGCCGCCGGCGAGCAGCGTGAGGATCAGCAAGCCGGCGATCAGCGGCGCGGGCGTGGGCAGTCCTGGGATGCGGAGATAGAAGCCCAGCGTCCACATCGCCGCGGCGGTCGCGAAGCCCAGCGCGATCGAGGGAGCGAGCGCATCTGAGAGGGGTCGAGTCGGAGTGGGGGGGGTGTCGTGGCGCATCGTGGTGGCGGACCTTGTCAGAGAGTTGTCCAGACGGGGCGGGGTCCGTCTCTTGTGAGGATGCACACGCTGCGGCCGGGCAGTATATTGCCGCCCGCTCGCCGCCCCGCGGCGACGTGTTCCCAGCCCGGTCGAGGCTCGCCGGGCGCACCCCGGATGACCCACGACCCGCTGAGACTCGGTCTCATTTCAGAAGTCGGCACAGGAACCCCTTGACCGATTCAAGTCTGACCGTAACGATTCTCGTCTGATAGAAATTTTACCCCTTTAGACCCCCGCTGTCGCGGCCCGGGATCGCCCCTGTTTCCATCAGTACGGTGTTTCCAGCCAGCCGCGTGTCTCGGCGTTCCCGCTTCCCGAGAAGGAAGGCTCCCCACGGTGACGACCATCTTCCCCAAGTGGACGAACAAGCTGCCGACGATCATCGCCGTCGGTCTCCTCGGCGCTCTCGTCTGCACGATCTGGGCTGTGTGGTACTACGCCACGCACGACTACACGCGTGTCGGCTACATGCCCAAGCAGCCCATCGACTTCAGCCACCAGGTGCACGTCGGCCAACTCGGCATGGACTGCCGCTACTGCCACACCGGCGTGGAAGACTCGTACGTCGCCAACATCCCCTCGGCGGCGTCGTGCATGAACTGCCACACGGTGGCCGACCAACTCAGCGGCTACCTGCGCGCCGCCAGCAGCCTCGACGGGCAGACGGCCTCCGCGCACTGGAACAATCAGAACCTCATGCTGGTGCGTGCGGCGTACGACTCCGGGCGCGCCATCGAGTGGCGACGCGTCCACAAGGTGCCCGACTACGCCCACTTCTCGCACTCCGCGCACCTCCGCGCCGGCGTCTCGTGCTACTCCTGCCACGCCCGCATCGACGAGATGCCCGTCGTGTACCAGGCCGAGAGCCTCAGCATGGGCTGGTGCCTCGACTGCCACCGCAACCCTGAAAAGCACCTCGTCGACACCTCGCAGGTGAGCCTGACCAACCTGCACGCCGTGGAGGCGATGCTCGCCAGCGCCGATCAGCGCGAGCGCGGGCGCACGCTCAGAGACCGCCGCAGGCTCGACCCGCCCCAACACTGCGGCGCCTGCCACTACTGATCCACACCCCCGCAGCGCGTTCGCACTCTTCCGACTCCCCGACGATCCCGAGAGACGTTCATGAGCAACGCCGAACAATGCCCCTCGACGATCAAGTCGAAGCCCAAGGCGAAGGACCGCGCCCACGTCGAGCGCAGCGACGCCACCGGTAAGCGCTACTGGCGCAGCGTCGAAGATGCGCGCGACGAGCCCGAGTTCCGCGAGTGGTTGGAGCGTGAGTTCCCCGCGCACGCCTCAGAACTCACCGAGGAGTCGCGCCGCGACTTCCTGCGCATCATGGGCGCCTCGCTGGCGCTCGCCGGCGCCGCGACGATCCCCGGCTGCCGCCGCCCCGACCACAAGATCCTCGCGTACAACCGCCAGCCCGAAGACCTCGTCGTCGGCAACCCGCTCTATTACGCGACCGCGATCCCCACGCCCGGCGGCGGGGCGCAGGGCGTGCTGGCCCGAACCATCGACGGGCGCCCGATCAAGCTCGAGGGCAACCCCCTCCACCCGCTCAACAAGGGGCGCACCGATGCGCTCGTTCAGGCCTCCATCCTCGACCTCTACGACCCCGATCGCTCGAAGGAAGTCCTCCGCAACGGCGAGCCCATCGAGGGCGGGTGGCGCGCGTTCGAGTCGTTCGCGCGCACGCACTTCGCCGACGCGGGTCGCGGCCAGGGCGTGGCGTTCATCGTTGAGAAGATGTCCAGCCCCTCGCTCTCGCGGATGCGCTCGCGCATCCTCAACCGCTGGCCCGAGGCGCGCTGGGTCCCGCACGAGGCGCTGGACGCCGAGAACACCCTCGCGGGCGCCGCGATCGCCTTCGGCGCGCCCCACCGCACCCGTCACCACCTGGCCAAGGCCAACGTCGTCGTCACGCTCGAGCACGACTTCCTGACCCGCGCCGGCGGCGTCGAAGAAACCCACGGCTTTGCCCAGGGTCGGCGCGTGCACACCAAGGCCGGCGAATCCGCCTCGGCGCGCATGAGCCGTCTGTACGCGATCGAGTCAAACATGTCGCTCACCGGCGGCGCGGCCGACCACCGCCTCCGCGTCGATCTCGCCGACATGCCCCGCGCCGCGATGGAGTTGGCGCGCGTGATCGCGACCAAGGCCGAGGGCGCCGGCGCCCTCGCCAGCGTGCTCGCGTCCTACGAGCCGACGCCCGATCGCGCCGAGTTCTTCGACGCCCTCGCCGACGACCTCGTCGATCGCGCCAACCGCGGGCGCGCCGTCGTGATGGTGGGCGAGAGCCTGCCGCCCGAGGTGCACGCCGTTTACCACGCGATCAACGCCGCCCTCGGCGCCGTCGGCGAGACCGTCACCCACCTGCCCGTCGAGGGCTGGCTCGCGGAATCCTCCGTGAGCGCCATCCGCACGCTGTGCGACGACATCGACGCCGGGCGCGTGCACACCGTGGTCGTCGTGGGCGCCAACCCCGTGTACACCGCGCCGGCCGACCTCGACTTCGCCTCCCGCTACGCGAAGGTGCGCACCCGCGTCCACCTCGGACTCAACGTCGACGAGACGGCCGCCGCCTCGACGTGGCACATCAATCGGGCGCACTGGCTCGAGTCGTGGGGCGACATCGCCGCCGACGACGGGACCGTCAGCGCCATCCAGCCTATGATCGCGCCGATCTTCAACGGCAAGACGGAGCTCGAGCTCCTCGCGGCGGTCATGGGCGAGGAGGCCGACGCGTACGAGATCGTCCGCGCCGGCTGGCAGGACATGCTCAGCCTGAGCGACGACGAGCTCGAGCGCCGCTGGCGCCGCGCCCTGCACGACGGCGTGCTCCAGGGCTCCGCCCCCCGGGTGCGCGAGGTGCGCGTGAACGCGGGCGCTGTGCGCAGCGCGATCGGGCGCTTCGACGCCGGCGAACCCTCCGGCGAGGGCGCGTTCAACGTGCTCTTCCAGCGCGACCCGCGTCTGCACGACGGGCGCTTCGCCAACAACGGCTGGCTGCAGGAATCGCCGCACCCCGTCACCAAGGTGACGTGGGACAACCCCGTCTTCATCAGCTCCGGCGCCGCCAAGCGCCTCGGCATCAGCGTGCGTCCCCGGCAGGGCCGGCGCGCCACGCTCTCGCTGGGCGGGCGTGAGATCGACGTCGCGCTCTGGGTCCAGCCCGGCCTCGCCGACGACGCCCTCGTCGTCACGCTCGGCGGCGGGCGCGAAAGGGTCGGGCGCGTCGGCGCCGGCGTGGGCTTCAACACCTACGCCCTGCGCACGAGCGAGGCCCTCGCCGTCGGCCGCGGCGCCACGCTGACGCTCCTCCGCGGCTCGCACCCCATCGCGTGCGTGCAGGATCACCACGCCATGGAGGGCCGCCCCATCGCGCGGGAGTTCGACGTGCAGGCGTTCCGCAAGTGGGGCGACAAGATCCTCGAAGAGAAGGATTCGTACGGCTTCACGCGGCGGCTCAACTTCGCGCAGCGCGCCGGCACCGAGGCGCACACGCCCGTCAACCGCGAGGCCTACCTGCCCAGCCAGGCGCACGGCTTCTCCACGATCAACCCCGACGGCACGCCCCGCACGCCCCCCAACGCTCTGGCCAACAAGATCTGGGAGCAGTGGGGGATGTCGATCGACTTGAGCATGTGCACCGGCTGCGGCGCCTGCATCACGGCGTGCCAGGCGGAGAACAACATCCCCATCGTGGGCAAGTCCGAGGTGCTCGTCGGGCGCGAGATGCACTGGATCCGCGTCGACCGCTACTTCGGCTCCAACATCGCCGAGCACGAGAGCGACCCCACCGCCGACCCCAATCCGGACATGCTCGTCCAGCCCGTGCCCTGCATGCACTGCGAGAACGCGCCGTGCGAGGTCGTCTGCCCCGTCAACGCCACCGCGCACGGCCCGGGCGGCACCAACGACATGGCCTACAACCGCTGCATCGGCACGCGGTACTGCTCCAACAACTGCCCGTACAAGGTGCGACGCTTCAACTGGTTCGACTACGCCACCAAGCAGTTCAAAGGCGGCTTCGGCCAACTGGCCGAGGGCGTCTCGGACTCGCTGATGCCCGCCAACCAGCACTGGGTGCCGCCGCGTCTGCGCGCCAAGGTGAGCGAACTACAGACGATGCAGAAGAACCCCAACGTCACGGTCCGCAGCCGCGGCGTGATGGAGAAATGCACCTACTGCATGCAGCGGATCAACCGCGCCAAGGTCGAGACCAAGCTGCAGGACCTCGATCGCGTGCCCGACGGCTTCTTCCAGGTCGCCTGCCAGCAGGCGTGCCCCGCGGAGGCCATCGTCTTCGGCGACATCGCCGATGAGAGCGCCGGCGTCACCTTCCTCCGCGAGCACCCGCGCAGCTACATGATGCTCGCCTATCTCAACGCCCGCCCCCGCACCACGTACATGGCCCGCCTCCGCAACCCCAACCCGAGGCTGCGCACGCCCAACGAAGACCCGTTCGATCACCATGGCCACACCGACGACGAGAGCGCAGGGCTCCCGGTGCGGACCGAGGAGAACGGCTCGCCCGTCGTCAGTCTTCCCGTGCTCTCTGACGCCGGCCGCCGCGCCGCGATGGCGTCGCTGATCTCCGGAGTTCTCTGAATATGAGCGCCTTGCACCCTGACCGAAAGACGGCGGAGCGTCTCGCCGGGCTCTCGAGCGACAACGACGTCGTGCTCGACCCCGTCACCGGCGACGGCACGCTCATCGAGGACCCGACCGTCCAGGCGCCGCTGGTGCTGGGCAACCGGTCGTTCGCCTCGGTGACGGACACCATCTGCGGCTGGGTCGAAAACCCCCAGCCCAAGTACTGGACGCCGCTCTTCCTCGTCTCCGGCATGCTGGCCACCGTCGCCACGCTGATGATCGTCTACCTGATCATCACGGGCGTGGGTGTTTGGGGCCTGAACACGCCCATCGGCTGGGGCTTCGACATCACCAACTTCGTGTTCTGGGTCGGCATCGGCCACGCCGGAACGCTCATCTCCGCGATCCTCTGCATCCTCAAGCAGAAGTGGCGCACCAGCATCAACCGCGCTGCGGAGGCGATGACGATCTTCGCCGTCATCTGCGCCGGCACGTTCCCCGGCATCCACGTCGGGCGCGTATGGTTTGTGTGGTTCGTCTTCCCGATCCCCAACTACAACTGGATCTGGCCCAACTTCCGCAGCCCGCTGCTGTGGGACGTCTTCGCCGTCAGCACGTACTTCACCGTCTCGCTGCTGTTCTGGTACATGGGCATGATCCCCGACATCGCCACCCTGCGCGACCGGGCGATGAAGCGCCTCGACAAGTCCGGGCGCCTGCTCTTCCTCAAGATCCCCACCGGCAAGATCGCCGCGTACGCCTACGGCCTGATGGCCTTCGGCTGGCGGTTCAACTACCGCGGCTGGTGGAACTACGAGAAGGCGTACATCCTGCTCGCGGGCATGAGCACGCCGCTGGTGCTGAGCGTGCACTCGATCGTGTCGTTCGACTTCGCGGTCTCGATCCTGCCGGGCTGGCACACCACGATCTTCCCGCCCTACTTCGTCGCGGGCGCCATCTTCTCCGGCTTCGCGATGGTGCTGACGCTCATGATCCCCATGCGGTCGATGTACCCGGGCATGAAGGATTTCCTCACGCTCCGGCACATCGAGAACATGTGCAAGATCATCACCGTCACGGGCCTGATGGTTGGCTTCGCGTACGCGATGGAGTTCTTCATCGCCTGGTACGGCGCCAACGAGTACGAGCTCTACGCCTTCAAGAACCGCGCCTTCGGCCCCTACTGGTGGGCCTACTGGACGATGGTCACCTGCAACGTGATCAGCCCGCAGGTCTTCTGGTTCAAGTGGGCGCGCACCACGCCGTGGTTCATCTTCATCGTCACGATCTTCGTGAACATCGGCATGTGGTTCGAGCGGTTCGTGATCATCGTCACCTCGCTGCACCGCGACTTCCTGCCCTCCTCGTGGGGCATGTACACGCCGACGTGGGTCGAGATCCTTACGTTCATCGGGTCCTTCGGCATCTTCCTGTCGCTCTTCCTCCTCTTCGTGAAGTTCCTCCCGATGATGGCCATCAGCGAGATCAAGAACGTCCTGCCACAGGCGGATCCGCACGCCGACGACACCGACGATGCCCACGCCCACAACGGGGCCGGCCACAAGGAGGGCGCGTGACCATGGCGCACGGCGCACCAAAAACTAAAGCCGAAGCCCAGCCCGTGCTCTGGGGCGTGCTGGCCGAGTTCAAGTCCCCCAAGGCGCTCACCCACGCCTGCGAGGCCGTGCGCGACGCCGGCTACGCCAAGTGGGACGCCTACGCCCCGTTCCCCGTGCACGGCCTCAACGAGGCCATGGGCCTCAAGTTCAGCAGCGTTTCGCGGATCGTCGGCGTCGGGGCGATCCTCGGCTTCAGCGGCGCGATGCTGCTGCAGTGGTGGACGGGCGCGATCGACTACCAGATCGTCGTCGGCGGCAAGCCCCTCAGCGCCTGGGAACCGTGGATCCCCGTCACCTTCGAGATGAGCATCCTCTTCGCCGCGTTCGGCGCGGTCTTCGGCATGCTCGCCCTCAACGGCCTGCCCCGCTGGCACCACCCGCTGTTCACGAGCGAGCGGTTCCTGAGCGTCAGCGACGACGCGTTCTTCATCGCCATCGAGGCCAACGACCCCGCCTTCCAGGACGAACGCGTGCGAGAACTGCTCGCGAACGCCGGTGGCTACAACATCGAAGCGGTGTACGACGAATGATGAGCACCACCACACAACGCGTCGCCCGCGTCGCGCTCGCCGCCGCCCTCTGCGCCGGCGTCGCCGGGGCCCTCACGGGCTGCCGAGGCGACCGCAGCGACAAGCCGCCGCGCCAGTTCTTCCCCGACATGGACGACCAGCCTAAGTACAAGTCGCAGGCGGAGTCCAACATCTTCCGCGACCGGCGCACGATGCGTGAGCCCGTCGCCGGCACGGTCGCCTTCGCCCGCACCAGCGCCATGGACTGGGCCGACGGGCGCGAAGACCTTCTGCGCGAAGACGACCGCGTCTACCGCGGCGTCGACGAGAACGGCGAGTACGTCGTTTCGATCCCCCTGCCCGTCGATGACGCCTTCCTCCGCCGCGGGCGCGAGCGCTACGAGATCTTCTGCATGGTGTGCCACAACGCCAACGGCGACGGCAAGGGCCCCGTGGGCAACCTCTGGTCGTACCCGCTGCCCAACTTCCACGACGAGCAGTTCCTGCCCGGCGGCGAGCAGGGCTCCGACGGCTACATCTTCCACGTCATCCGCAACGGCGTGCCCAACGCCCCGGGCATGATGCCCGCCCTCCGCATGCCCGCCTACCGCAACCAGATCAACGAGCGCGACGCGTGGGCCATCGTCGCCTACGTCCGCGCCCTGCAGCTCTCGCGCGCCATGCCGCTCCAGGACGTCCCCTCGACGCAGCGCCGCGAACTCGAACGCACCCGCGGCGCTGCGCCCCGCGCCACGCAGGAGGCCACGCAGTGAGTCACCACGCCGACACGAGCGCGCTGATGTCGCGCGACAACGTGACGCAGGCGCCCGGCGCGGGCAAGATGCTCTCCGTCGCGCTGATCGCCGTCGGCGTCGTCGCGCTGGCGCTCACGCTCATCGGCGGCATGACGGGCGACAGCTACGCCGCCCGCGCCGCCATGCTCAACTACCACATCGGGTTCATCGCCGTGCTTGCCGTGACCCTCGGCGGCATGGCCTTCGTCATGATCTCGCACCAGACGGGCGCGGGCTGGTCCGCGGGCCTGCGTCGGCAGTTCGAGAACCTCATGTCGATGGTTCCCATCTGCGCCGTGCTCTTCCTCCCCATCTTCGCGCTCTGCTTCCTCAGCCCCGGCCTGCTCTTTAAATGGATGGACGCCGCGTACGTCGCCGGCGACCCCATCTACGACCACAAGCGCGCGTACCTCAACATGCCCTTCTTCGCCGTGCGCGCGATACTCTTCTTCGCCGTCTGGGCGGGCCTCGCCTTCGTGCTGATGCGGCTGTCGCTCAAGCAGGACGAGACGGGCGACAAGTGGCTGACGCGCTCCATGCGCCGCTTCTCGGCGCCGGGCATCCTGCTCTTCGCGCTCG
Organism: Phycisphaerales bacterium; assembly: GCA_007693765.1. Lineage (GTDB taxonomy): Bacteria > Planctomycetota > Phycisphaerae > Phycisphaerales > UBA1924 > RECZ01. The sequence goes on from RECZ01000057.1 coordinate 13,732, forward strand.
CCACCGCCTTCGCCTCCTTCGACTGGATCATGGGCCTCGATTTCCACTGGTTCTCGACCATGTTCCCGATCTATTACTTCGCCCAGGGCATCCTCGCGGCGTTCGCCGCCGTGACGCTCATCCTGCTCGTGAACCGGCGCGCCGGCCGCCTGCAGGGCGTCGTCACCGAGGAGCACTTCCACGATCTCGGCAAGCTGATCTTCGGCTTCATCGTCTTCTGGGCCTACATCTCGTTCAGCCAGTACTTCCTCATCTGGTACGCCAACATCCCCGAAGAGACGGCCTTCATGTCGCGCCGGCGAACGGGCGAGTGGATGAGCGTGTCGGTGGTGCTCGTGGCCCTCAAGTTCATCGTGCCCTTCCTCGTCATGCTGCCCCGCCCCAACCGGCGCAACCCCGTCATCCTCGCGGCCGTGTGCGCGTGGCTGCTCGTCATGCACTTGGTCGACTTCTTCTGGGTCATCCGCCCCGAGCTCTTCTCGAGCGTCGCCCGCGGCATGGGTTTCTCGTGGCTCGACATCGTCGGCCCCATCGGCCCCGTCGCGATCTACGCGGGCGTGCTGATCCGCACCATCGCCTCCCGACCCCTCGTCTGCCTCAAAGACCCCCGCCTCCCCCAGGCGCTGCACCACAAGAACTACATCTAAACACCCCGCGACGGCGAACACGCTCTCCCCCGAGCGACCGGCCACGCAGGACGCCCGACCATGACCCACGACCCCACCCACGACCCCAACCACGACGACGCCGCCCATCATCCCACCCCTGAGGATGATCAGTGGTTCGAGCACGCGCCCACCGAGGAAAAGCCGCAGCCCGAGCACGGCAAGATCAACGCCAAGGCCCTCATGGGCTGGCTCGGCGCCCTGACCGTGCTGCTGGTGATCACCTGCGTCGTGCTTATCTGGTTCTTCGAGCAGGAGAAGCAGCGCGCCCTCCAGATGCGGCACGAGATCGACGTCGGCGGCTCGTGGCGGGCGCAGTACACCCAGGTGAACGCCGAACTCTCCGGCTACGCCTGGGTCGACCCCGAGAACAACATCGTCAGCGTCCCCATCGATCTGGCCATGCAGAAGATCGTCCGCCAGTACCAGGAGAAGCAGGGCCGGTGAACCGCCTCGCCCACGCCATCCCGACCCGCCTCCGACCGACGCGCGATGCGCTCGCGTGGGTCGCCTGCGCCGTCGCGCTCGCGGCTCTCGCGCTGGGCGCCGCGCCGGCGCGCGGGCAGGTCAACATGCCCCAGCCCCCGGACGACCTCCTCGGCATCGAGGTCTTCGAGAAGCGCGGCGAGCGCATCCCCCTCGACACCATCCTCATCAACGATCAGGGCGAGGAGGTCCGCCTCGGCGACTTCTTCGACGGCAAGCGCCCCGTGCTGCTCAGCCTCGTCTACTTCGACTGCCCCATGCTCTGCAAGCTGATGCTCGCGGATAAAACCGCCGCCATCCGCGGCCAACGCTGGGACATCGGCAAGGACTACATCGCTCTCGCCATCAGCTTCGACCACCGCAACACCACCGCCGACGCCGTTCGGGCGCGCACCATCTACGCCGACCGCATGGAGCGCGCCGGCTCCACGCCGGAGCAGATCCGCGACGGCTGGCGCTTCCTGCTCGCCTCGAAAGAGAACGCGAAGATCGTCGCCGACAGCGTCGGCTTCACCTACCGCTACCTGCCGCGCTCGGGCGAGTTCTCGCACCCCATGGTGTTGATGGTGCTCACGCCCGACGGCGAGGTCTCGAACTACCTCTATGGCCGCTACGGCGTGCAGTTCGACGAGCGTCAACTCCGGCTGTCGCTCGCCGACGCGGCCGACGGGCGGCTGGGCACCATCCTCGAGCGCATCGCCATGTGGTGCTACGTCTACGACCCCAGCGCCGGCGCCTACACCGCGCAGGCGATGCGCATCATGCAGCTCGGCGGCGGATTGACCGCGGCCGGGCTGGGCACGCTCATCGGCGTCCTCTTCTGGACGACCAGGCGTCACCCCGGCCCCCGCCGCGTCGCGGCGACGGCCGCCGACCCGTCCTCTCACCCCGACCCCGCGACCCCCGCCCCATCAGACCCTGAAAGAGGGTGAAGCCCATGCGTTCGCTCCCGAAGATCACAGCCCGGTCGGCCACCCTCGGCGCGATCATCGCCCTGGCGCTGCCTTGCGCCCCGGCCATGGCGGACGGCGTGATGCGCCGCATGTTCTTCCCCGCGCGCGCCGCCGAATACTCAGGCCCTTCCGACAGCGTCTCGTTCTTCATCTTCTGGACGACGGCGTTCTTCTTCGTGCTGCTCATGGGCCTGATGGCGATCTTCGTCGTGAAGTACCGGCGCCGCCCCGGGCAGGCCGCCCCGCGCAGCCCCTCGCACAACACCCCGCTCGAACTGGCGTGGTCGGGCATCCCCCTGATCCTGCTGGGCATGATGTTCTTCTTCGGCGCCCGCCTCTACATCGAGATGCGCACCCCGCCCATCGACTCCACCGTCATCAACGTCACGGCGCAGAAGTGGGGCTGGACGTGGGAGTACCCCGGCGGCGAGCAGAGCCTCGAGTCCGTCACGCTCGCCAACGTGAGCTCGCCCGTCTTCGCCGTGCCCGTGGGCAAGCCCGTGCGGCTGGTGATGAACAGCACCGACGTCATCCACTCGCTCTACATCCCCGCGTTCCGCGACAAGGTCGACGTCATACCCAACCGGTACACCACCTACTGGTTCCGGGCCGAAAAGATCGGCGAGTACCACCTCTACTGCGCCGAATACTGCGGCGACCAGCACTCCCAGATGATGGCCCTCATCAAGGTGATGAGCGACGCCGACTACCAAGAGTGGCTCGCCGAGCAGGCGGACACCAGCGCGATCCCCCTCGTCGAGCTCGGCAGGAAGCTCTCCATCAGCGCCGGCTGTCTGGCCTGCCACTCCCTCGACGGCCGCCCCGGCACGGGTCCGTCGTGGAAGAACATCTGGGGCAATACGCACGTGATGACCGACGGCGAGAGCGTCAAGGTCGACGAGAACTACATCCGCGAGTCCATCCTCGAGCCCAACGCCAGGATCGTCGCCGGCTACCCCGCCCAGATGCCCACCTATCAGGGCCGCTTCAGCGACCGCGAGCTCCGCGCCTTCATCGCCTATATCGCCTCGCTGAGCGACGACGGCGCCGAAGACGCCGAGCGCATGATGGAGGAGGACGACGCCGAGCAGGAGGCCTCCGAGGCCGATTCGCCGCAGGCCTCCGTCCCCACGACCGACTTCTGAAACGCCACGACCCACACGCACGACCCACCGGAGGTCGATCCCGATGAGCGCCGCACACGACCACCACGATCACCACCCTAGCTATCTCGCCCCCAAGGAGACGCTGGGCAAAACCATCATGTCGTGGGTGTACACGATCGATCACAAAAAGATCGGCGTCATGTACCTCTGCGCGGTGCTCTTCGCCTTCTTCCTCGGCGGCGTGCTGGCGCTGGGCGTGCGCACCCACCTCTGGTCGCCCGCGGAGACGATCGTCCAGATCGATCCCTCCACCGGCGAGGAGCGTGAGGTCCAGAAGGAACGCTTCTTCCGCGACGTCACGATCACCCGCACCGTCATGCGGGAGAACGAGGCGGGGGAGAAGGTGCGCGCTCAGGAGGAGCGCACGTTCACCAGCAACAACATCTACAACCGCGTCTTCACCCTCCACGGCGCGGTCATGGTGTTCCTGTTCATCATCCCATCGGTGCCGGCGGCGCTGGGCAACTTCTTCCTACCGCTGATGATCGGCGCCAAGGACGTGGCCTTCCCGAGGCTCAACCTGTTGAGTTGGTACGTCTACGTCTTCGGCAGTCTGATGACGCTCGGCGCCCTGCTCGGCGGCGGCGTCGAGACGGGCTGGACGTTCTACACGCCCTACAGCACCAGCACCGAGTTCGGCCAGACCACCCTCGTCGCGCTCGCGGTGTTCGTGCTGGGCTTCTCCAGCATCTTCACGGGGCTGAACTTCATCGTCACCGTCCACAAGATGCGCGCCCCAGGCATGGGCTGGTTCGACATGCCCCTCTTCGTGTGGGCCATCTACGCCACCTCGATCATCCAGGTGCTGGCCACCCCCGTGCTGGGCATCACCGTGCTGCTGCTCGCCATCGAGCGCATGTTCAACATCGGCATCTTCGACCCCGCCAAGGGCGGCGACCCCATCCTCTTCCAGCACTTCTTCTGGTTCTACAGCCACCCCGCCGTCTACATCATGATCCTCCCGGGCTTCGGCATCATCAGCGAGATGATCACCACCCACGCGCGCAAACCCATCTTCGGCTACCGCTTCGTGGCCTTCTCCAGCATCGCCATCGCGGCCATCTCATTCCTCGTGTGGGCGCACCACATGTTCACCGCCATGGGCGAGCTCGCCGCGATCATCTTCTCCGGCCTCACGATGCTGGTGGCGATCCCCACGGCCATCAAGGTCTTCGCGTGGGTGGCGACGCTCTATAAGGGCTCGATCGCGCTCAACACGCCCATGCTCTACGTGCTCTCGTTCCTCTTCCTCTTCACCATCGGCGGGCTGACCGGGCCGCCCCTGGCCGTGCTCAGCACCGACCTGCACCTGCACGACACGTACTTCGTCGTCGCCCACTTCCACTACGTGATGATGGGCGGCACCGTGATCGCCTTCATCGGCGGCCTCCACCACTGGTGGCCCAAGATGTTCGGGCGCATGTACAACGAGACGTTCGCCAAGCTCGGCTGCCTGCTCGTCTTCGTCGGCTTCAATCTGACCTTCTTCACCCAGTTCTTCCTCGGCTCTAACGGCATGCCCCGCCGCTACGCCACCTACGTCGAGGAGTTCCAGACCCTGCATCAGCTCAGCACCATCGGCTCCTACATCCTCGCGATCGGTCTGTTCGTGCACCTGGGCGTCTTCGTCATGTCCCTCCTCAACGGCAAGAAGGCCGTCGAGAACCCCTGGGGCAGCCTCACCATGGAGTGGGACACCGAGTCCCCGCCCATCGAGCACAACTTCCTGCACGAGCCCGTCGCAACCCACGGCCCCTACGACTACGACCAGCCCATCGTCCCGCCGCGCACCAAGCCCGGCGAGTGGCCGCTCCCCGACATGCCCGAGGGCGACGACGGCGCCAACACCAAGCGAGGGATGTTCTAAATGGCCTCGATCCCGAGCGACCACAACGCCCGCCCCGCGGCGCCGCACGAGAACCCCGTCGTCGCCTCCCACTTCCGCTCCAAGGCGGAGCAGGAGGACGCCGGCAAGATGGGCATGTGGCTCTTCCTCACCACGGAAGTGCTGCTCTTCGGCGGTTTCTTCTGCGCCTACGCCGTCTTCCGCATGCTCTACCCCGAGACCTTCGAGGGCGCCTCGGCCAAGTTCCTCGACTGGCGCATCGGCGCCATCAACACCGTCGTGCTGCTGCTGAGCAGCTTTACGGTCGCGATGTCCATCCGCAACGCTCAGCTCAACCAGCAGTGGTGGCTGCGCATCAACCTCATCATCACCATCGCCTGCGCCATCTTCTTCCTCGTCACCAAGCTATGGCTCGAGTACTGGCCCAAGATCGTGGAGGGCAAGCTCCCCGGCACGTTCTTCACGTACTCCGGCGCCATGACCGATCACGACCAGATCTTCCTCTCCATCTACTGGACCGCCACCGCCACGCACGGCCTGCACGTGCTCATCGGCGTCTTCCTCCTGACGTGGCTCCTCGTCCGCGCCTGGAAACTCCACTTCGGTCCCAAGACCTACCTCGCCCTCGAAAACGTCGGACTCTACTGGCACGTTGTCGACCTCATCTGGATCTTCCTATTCCCTCTGCTGTACCTCGTCTGATAGCCCCGTCCCGCGCAAACGCCTACGAGCGAGCACCATGACGCACCCCTCGCACCCCAACATGCCCGGCGAGAGCAACGCCCACGATCACCACGAGGGGCCGCACATCTCCTCGGTGCGCACCCTCGTGACCGTCTTCGTCGCGCTGCTCGCCTTCACCGCGATCACCGTCTTCACCGCCAAGATGACCGACCTCGGCGACTTCGGCGACATCGTGCTCGCGCTCGGCCTCGCCAGCGTCAAGGGCACGCTCGTCTGCCTTTACTTCATGCACCTGCGCTACGACAACGTCTTCTACTCCTTCCTCTTCCTCTCCTGCCTCGGCGCCCTGGCGCTCTTCCTCGGCCTGACGATGCTCGACATCAACAACCGCGACAACATCGACCCCATCCGCTCCCAGCACGCGGTGCCGGTACCCCTCGACATCGCCGGCAGGGCGCGCTTCGACGAGGCCCAACGCCTCGGACGCGACCTCTACATGGCCAACTGCGCCGCCTGCCACGCCGTCGACGCCCGCGGCATCCCCGGCCTCGGCGAGAACCTCATCGGCGACTCCTTCGTCCTCAGGTCCTCCGACGCCGAACTCGTCGACTTCATCATCAAGGGCCGCACCGCTAACGATCCGCTCTCGGAAACCGGCGTCCCCATGCCTCCCCGCGGCGGCAACCCCAACCTCACCGACGAACAGATCGCCCAGATCGTCGTCTACGTCCGCGCGCTCCAGCCCAAAGACGCCAAGCCCAAGCCCTGACCCACCGCGGCGCGACGGCTCCACACCCGGAGATTCCCCAGCGGCGCACCGCCAACGGGCCTCCACCACCGACGGAGCATCACCATGACGCCCGCCACCACCCGGCTCCTCGGCGCCGGGCTCCTCGCCGCCTCGCTCCTCGCCCTCTTCGTCATCATGCCCGAGATGGTGCGCCGTCTCCGCGTCCACAACCTGCAGGCCGAGTACGTCCGCTACGCCTTCAGCATGGTCGACACGCCCGACTTCAACTTCGCCGGCCTCCCCGTCACCATCCGCGAGATCGAGCAACGCGGCGATCGCCTCCTCGAAATCACATGGCGTGGCGAGTCCACCCGCATCCGCATGACCGGACGCTCCGACGACCGCCTGCCCGACCTCGTCAAGTACGAAGACTGGCTGCAGGTCTACGAGATCGCCGAGATTCCGCCCCGCGATGTTGAACCCGCCGAACGCACGCCCACACGCCTCGTGATCGTCGCCCGCCACCCGCCCCACGGCGGCGAGGTCGATACATGGGCCGTCACCGCCCGGCGCGAATGGGTGTACGAGCTCGTCCAACTCCTCCGCCCCGACGACGAGCAGCCCCAGCCCCTCCCCGAGCCCGTGCCCGACCCCACCCGCCGCGCCCCCAGCGTGCCCCCCGTCAGCGACTTCAGCGCCACCGACGCCTTCGCCCGCTGGACGTTCAACTTCGTCGCCCTGCCCGAGTACCAGCGCACCTGGCACTACAGCGCCGCCCTGGGCGTGACGCCCCGCCTCAAGTACCCGCGCAACCAGTTCACCGACGACGGCATGTCCGCCATGAACTGGACATGGCCCGCCGCCGGCGCCGCCATCCTCGGCCTCCTCGCCGGCGGCGCCCTCCTCGGCGCCAGCACCATCCGCCGCTGAACACATCCCCCTCTCCAACCACACCCCGGGGGCCGGGGGCCCGGAGCAGGAGCAGGGGAAAGCCCCGGGGGGCGGTAGCAGGGGAGAGGCCGGGAGCGCGCCCCCAACCACCACCATCAGACCACGCCCGCCCCCCACACGCCCATTTCCCCCGCCAGACCCCCTCAGACTCCCGCTGCGACTTGATCCTGCCGAGAAATAGGCTAGATTCACCCCTCCCGCACAAGGACCCCCCCGCCGGAGCCCCCTCCGACGGCCCCTGTCCGGGCCATCCCGATCCCCGATAGCTCAATCGGTAGAGCGAGCGGCTGTTAACCGCTAGGTTGTAGGTTCGAGTCCTACTCGGGGAGTTCTTGACGCCCTCGCGGGATCGCGGGGGCGCCGTTCAATATGTGAAATTGGCATTCGGGTTCGTAGAGCCGGGTGAGACGCCGCCAGAATTGCCGAACACCTGCCCCGACACGGCTGCGGCGACGACGAGACACACGTTCCCGGCCACGACGTCCCAGTTGATGACGTTGGCGCCCGAGGTGTTTCTGGCGATGAGGTTCCCGGCGGTGGTCACGCGGATGCCGCTATGGTTGCCCGTGCAGTTGTTCTCTTCGATCCGGCTTTGTCCGCCGGAGACGAGTATGCCCGTTCCGTTGAATACGGCGACGTTGTTTCCGGCGCAAACGTTCTTCGTGACGAAGCATTCCTGGAAGACACGTATGCCGGCGAGTGTGTTGGAGGTCGCGGCGCAATGGCTGACGATGCTGCGCCCGAGGTTTTGAGTCGAGATCCCGAAACTGCCGTTGCTGGCGCAGCTGCAGCCGATGACCACAGAGCGCGGCCCCACGTTGACGCCGCTGCCGGTGTTTGACCGAGCGCAACACTCCGTGACGAACGAGCTCTCGCCCGCTGAAATGCCGTCCGCCGAGTTGTTGTCCGTCGTGCAGCCACGAACGACGCCGTTGATGCCGACGCGGATGCCGTCCGCGCCGTTGGACGCCGCCGTGACTCCCTCGACGCGGGAACCCAACTCGATGCCGCCGTTGAACAACAAGACTCCTCCGAGCCCCCATTGAACAATGTTGCCGTTCCGAACGGTGATACGGCTCCGCGCCCCGATGGTGCGGATGCCCCGGCCAGCGCCGGACACGCCCCGGAGCGTGAAGCCCATGAGGTCGATAGTGACGTCGTTCGCCTCGATGATGATGCCGTCCTTGCCGAGCTGGCCCAGCTCGTTCCCGGTCAGATAGTACGAGCCGGGCTGCGTGATGCGGAACACGGTGGCCGAGTCGCCCGGCGTCGTGTCGGGGCCGATCGGGATGCGTGGCTCGATTTCGTCAAGGCGCTTCATCGTGGGCTGAACGGGTCCGGCGGGCGGGTTCAGGTCGCCCGCGGCCGCTCCCCGTGTCAGAAACGCTCCCGCGGCGAGGCCACCGATGCCGGCGAGCAGGGCGCGGCGCTGCGTGGTTCCATCGGTGAGTGGAGGCTCGGTGACGACACCTGGGGTCGGACGATTGACATGATCACGCATCGGTGTCGTCTCTCCGCAAGGGCTTCGATTCGGCCCGACGGAACAGACGCCGCGCCAGCGCGAGCATAGCGGGCATTCCGCGAAACGAAAAGAAAAAAACTGGCTGTAAATAAAATTAATCCTGTTTCGGTCATCGTTTCCCTGCGCCCTCCCGCCTTTCCCCTCTCCGTCACCATCGCCTTCGTCCCCTCCCTACGGGCAGTCACACCGGGCGTGGACGTGCCTCGGGTGGAGCGGCGCACCTTCCAAAGCGCCACGACCGCAGCCCCATGCAATACTGGTCGATGCTCCACGTTGACCAAGGCATGAGCCACACCCTCCACACGGAATCCCTCATGACACGATCCCTAACACGGCGCGCCCGCCGCCTTCTCGCCGCGGCGATGCTCGCGGCCGCGGCCCCGATGTCCTCAGGGCAGTCCGAGAGCGATTGGAGCACGGTGACCGAGCCCGTCACCGCGTACCTGCAGGCGCGCCCGTTTTTGCAGGGGGCCAGTCTGGCGGTGTTCCAGGCCGACGACCTCATGCACGAGCAGCAGTGGGGCAGTTACACCGCCGACACCGTCGTCCCGATCGCGTCGGCGAGCAAACTCCTCTCGGCGGTCGCGATCCTCTCGCTCGTCGATGACGGATTCATCGATCTCGATGCGCCGGTCTCGGCCTATCTTCCCGCCGATTTCCCGCCCGGCACGCTCAAGGGTTCGATGACGGTGCGGCAGATGTTCTCGCACACCGCCGGGCTGCCGAGCCAGTCCCCGTACATCTCCGACCTCACGATCACGCTCGCCCAGTGCGTGGCGCTCATCGGTCAGAACACCCCGCTTCTCGCGCAGCCGGGCTCCGTCTTCTCGTACGGCGGCGTGTCGATGCAGGTCGCCGGTCGAGTCGCGGAGGTCGCGGCCGGGCAGCCGTGGGCCACGCTCTTCCACGAGCGCGTCGCGGCCCCGCTCGGCCTGACCTCCACCGACTACGCCGGACTCGGACAGACCCTGAATCCACGCATCGGGGGCGGCGCTCGCTCATCGACGAACGACCTGCTCCGCGTGCTCGAGATGATCAACAATCAAGGGGACTTCCGCGGAGTGCGCGTTCTCAACGAGGCCTCCGTCGGCGAGATGCTCAGTGATCAAACCAACGGCGCGCCGACCGGCTTCGTGCCGGATTCCATCGGGGAGTACAAGGGCTACGGCATCGGCGTGTGGATCGAACTCCGCGACGACGACACGGGCGAACCCACCGAGTTCTCCAGCCCGGGGGGCGCCGGGACGACGCCGTGGATCAACCCGGGTCTGCGGGTCTACGGTGCCTTCGTCATCGACGCCAATCTCTCATCGATCGATCCGCTGATCGATGAAATCCGCGAGTTCGCCAGACTCGCCGCGAGCAGTTGCGTTCTTGCGGGCGACGCCAACGGCGACGGCGTGGTGGACTTCTCCGACTTGTCCATCGTCCTCGGAGACTTCGGACAGACCGGCGCCCATCTGGCCGGCGACCTGACCGGCGACGGACAAGTGAACTTTGCAGACCTCAGCGTCGTGCTTGGCGACTTCGGCGTGAACTGTGAGTGAGGGGTGTTGCAACCGCGTGTCCCGCGCAATTTGCACAGCACCCATCGCGCCGCTCCAGTGCTCGTGGCCGAAACCATTGCGGTAGACGGCCGCAGGCGCATGAGACAACACGGGAAGCCGGCGCAAGCTGCCCAAGACCCAGGCCTAATCACAAGCAAGTAGATCAGCCGGGCAGGCGAACGTGCAGCGGCAGCCCGCCGAAGTCTCGGAAGCCGAGGCGTGAATAGACGCCGTGCCCCATCGGTGAGGATTGTAAAACGCCGACGCGGTAGCCCAGTCGGTGCGCCACGCTGAGCGGCTCCGATGTGAGGTGCGCGCCGAGCCCCTTGCCGCGCTCATCAGGGATGGTGGAGACGCAGTAGATGCCGGCCACACCGTCGTTGAGGTACAGCAGAGAGGTGCAGACCTGCCTGCCGTCTTTCTCGATGGCGAAGAACTGCATGGATGCGTCGTCACCGGTCGTTGCGCCGGCGACGGTCGGCGAGAACAACCCCGCGACACCGCGTGGTAGTTCGTAGCCGACGGCGAAGGCCTCGGACCACGCATCGCCCTCCGGGCCGCCGCCGATCCGCACCAGGCGATAACCCGGCGGCAGGCTCGTCGGCGACAGGTGTTCGATCTCAACCGCCATCGCTGGCATCACGTCGTGCGGTTCAAAACCGCTCGCGGCGAGCCGTTCTTCCACCGCGGCCGCGACCGGGCCCAGATGCAACGCCGCCGCGGGCGCCCCGCAACGGCGCAGCGGCTCGATCGCGGCTTCCGTCGCCGAAGGGTCGGCGGAATCGGAGATGATCGCAAAGTTGCCGAATGGGTGCGGCTCGCCGGTGATGTAGCGAAGAAACCGCGGGTCGGCGACGACCCCTTCACCCCGTAGGACATCGCGAAACAGCAGGTCCATGTGCCGTGCGATCACGGGGCCGATCTGCGCGCCGAGGGAGGAGATCGAATGGTGTCGTGGGGTCGCGGGCATCAGGGTTGC